>NZ_CP024963.1:600000-900000 GCF_002803985.1 Williamsoniiplasma luminosum | reverse complement strand
AGAACTTTAAATGCCCCTGTCATTTTTGATAATCAACAAGTGATCACTTTGTTTTTAAAAGATTATCAAAATGTAGTTGTGGCTGTTGATACAGCCGATCACCAATTAACTGATCCTAAAATTGAAGTGCGATTAAGTGATAAAAAAATTAAAATTATGGCCTTATCAAAAAATCGTACTAGTAAAACAAAAATCTTAAATGATATTTTTGTTTTAAATAATGAAATTAAAGAAAAATAGAGATAATTTTAAAAAATTTAGAAAAATTCTAAATTTTTTTCTTTTATGTTAATGAGATAATAGAATAAAAAGGAGAAAAAATGAATTATTCATTCAAAAATATTATTACCCACAAAAAAGAAGGTAAAGAGCTTTCAAAAGAAGAGATTAAATGAATTGTTAATGCTTTTTTAACTGGTGAAGTGACCGATTATCAAATGGCAGCATTTCTAGCAACAATTTACTTTAAAGGGATGAGCGCCCAAGAAACTGCTGATTTAACTAGTGTTTATGTTGATTCGGGAAAAACTTATGATTTAAGTGCAATTAAAGGTTGAAAAGCAGACAAACATTCAACTGGAGGAATTGGAGATAAAATTTCATTTATATTTTCACCATTAGTTGCATCATATGGGATCAAAGTTGCTAAATTATCTGGACGTGCTTTAGGACAAACTGGAGGAACTATTGATAAATTAGAATCAATCCCAGGATGAAATTCTGAACTTACTGAAAAAGAATTTATTCAAGTTGTTGAAAAAACAGGATTAAGTATTATCGGTTCAAGTGCCAACATTGCCCCAGCTGATAAGAAAATTTATGCTTTAAGAGATGTTGTGGAAATGGTTGATTCAATTCCATTAATCGCAGCATCAATCATGTCTAAAAAATTAGTCATTGATGCTGATTCAATTGTTCTGGATGTGAAAGTTGGATCTGGAGCATTCATGAAAGATATTCCAACAGCTGTTGAATTATCTCGTGCAATGGTTGATATTGGAAAAGCTCACAATCGCCAAGTCGTTGCCTTGATCACTGATATGGACAAACCGTTAGGAAGAATGATTGGAAATGCTCTTGAAATCAAAGAAGCATGAGAAACATTACATGGTAATGGTCCTGAAGATATTATTGATATTTCAGCAACAGCTGTTGGAATCACTTTGGTTAAAGCTGGAATCTTTAAAAACTTAGAAGAAGCTAAAAAATCAGTGATGCAAAAATTAAAAACTGGAGAAGCTGCTCACTACTTAGTTGATATGATCAAAGCTCAAGGTGGAGACTGAAGTGTGATGGAAGATTATGACAAAAATTTTGCCACAAAAAATCATATTGAAATTAAAGCTGAAAAAGATGGATATATGAAATTTATCGATGCGCAACAATTAGGATTTTTAGCAATCGAATTAGGAGCTGGCCGCAAAGTTAAAGAAGATCACTTGGATCATGCTGCTGGAATTTACTTAAATAAAGTATCTGATGAAAAAGTGCAAAAAGGTGATGTTGTAATGACTTTATTATCAAACAAAGAACCGAATGCAAGTTGAAATGAAATGGCAAAAACTTCATTTGACATTGTTTCTCAACCTTTTGAAGAAAAAACAATTAAAGAAATTATTGAATAAAAGATTGTGACACACACCATTGCAAAATGGTGTGTTTTTGCATTTTTTTTGCTAACATATCTATGAGGAGCATTTGAATAAAATCTTTTTGCAGAACATTAAATAAGAATCGCGATCTTCTTTAATGTGTTCCCTCATCTATGCCCATTACGTTTGTAACAGCGGCCGCGCCCTCGAAAGAGGGCTAATTTTTTTAAAAATGAAATAATTAATAAAATTGAATTCAAAAATTGTGAATCAACAGTCTATTCTGACAAATGTTAATTTGAGATGTTTAATATTTTTTTCATGTAAAAAGATTGTTTTTTGCAATTTTTTGCTAATATATTTAAGAGAAGCTTTTTGAAAAGTCATTTAGCAAAGCACTAAAGATTCGCGATCCTCTTCAGTGTGTTCCCTCATCTATGCCCATTACGTTTGTAACAGCGGCCGTGCCCTCGAAAGAGGGCTAATTTTTTTAAAAATGAAATAATTAATAAAATTGAATTCAAAAATTGTTAGTAAATATTTGATTTTAATAAATGTTAATTGCAAATGTTTAATATTAAAAGACCCATTAACTAAACCAAAAATGGATAAATATTGTTACAAATTAAGTAACCATATTTTCCATTTTTATTTAATCTATTAAAAAATTTTATCGCTTGCTAAAATTTTGAAATTTTCCTGTTTTTTAATTTATAATGGATACATACAAATCTAACGTTGAGCGCGATTTGATTTACTTTAAACTACTTGAAATAATAAGCATTCAATAGTTTCAAACCTAAGAAAGAAGGAATTTTTACTATGTCAGATATTAGATTTTTTGCCCTTGGAGGGCAAGACGAAAGAGGGAAAAATTTATACATTCTAGAAGTTGATAATGATTTATTCATTCTTGACGCTGGAATTAAATTTCCTGAAAAAGGAATTTTCGGAGTTGATGTTGTGATTCCGAATTTTGAATTTTTAAGAGAAAATAAAGAAAGAATCAAAGGACTCTTTCTTTCAAATTGTTCAGCTTATAATATGGGATCGGTTGTTTATTTATGTAAAGAAATCAATTTACCAATTTATTGTAATGAAATTACAAGTCATGTTTTAAAAATTAAAGCTCAAAGAAGCAGATTAAAAAACATCGAACAAAATTTAAATATAATTCAGGATAAACAAATTTTAAAATTTGGAAACGTTAAAGTTGAAGTGTTTAGAACCACAAGTTCAACTCCGCAATCATTTGGATACGCTTTCCACACAGATAAAGGAATTGTTGTTTATGCTGGAGATTACATCATTGATGGTCAAGAACAATCATACTTTTCAACAGATTTTCGTCATCTATCAAACATTGGTGAAGCTGGTGTTTTGGCCTTAATTTCTGATGCTGAAACAGCATCAAGAAGTGGTTTCACTGTACCGAATCATACAATTACCAATTATATTTCAGCCCCGTTTAAGGAAAAGAAAACTAAAATTGCAGTTGGACTGTTTGAAGAAGATATTTTTAAATTAGGTGAAATCGTGACTGTTGCCAAAGAAAATGGTAGAAAAATTGCTGTTTATGGAGACACGATGAAAGCGGTTTTAGAATCTAACTTAATTTGTGATAAGTTTTGTATTAAACCCGAAGATTTAATTAGCAATGAAGAATACATGAAAAGTGAAAACGGCGTTTTAATTATTGCTGGAAATGGGGATGTTTTATATTCAAAACTAGCCAAAATCGCCAATGGTAATGACAACGTTGTCGAATTTGGAGAAAAAGATTTAATTATTATCGCCACTCCACCAGCCCCTGGGATTGAAAAAAGACATGCTCAAATTTTAGATGAACTAGCTCGAACTGATGCTCGTGTTGTCGCTTTATCAGATAAAAATATTTGATCGATGCATGCATCATATGAAGATATTAAAGTGATGACTTCAATTATGAAACCTAAATATTTTGTTCCAATCAAATCTTTATACAAAGACTTTTTGAGAGCCGAACAAGCAGCAATTGATGCTGGGGTGGAAAGCCAAAATGTGGGAATTATTGATAATGGAGAAATTTTAATTTTATCGAAAAATCACTTAGCAATTTCTGAAGAAAGCATCAAAAAAACTAATGATGTTTATGTCAATGGATTTGAAATTGCCGATATTGGGAATGTCGTTCTAAACGAACGTAAACAATTAGCAACTGACGGAGTGATTATTGTTGGTGCGACTTTAGACGCCAGAAATAAAGAACTTATCTCTTTACTTGATATTCAAATTCGTGGAGTGATCTACATTAAAGATGATGGTGTCATTTTCAACCTATTGCAAAAAGCAATTGAAAACATCATCATCAAAGGTCAAGAGCAATTTAAAGAAAATCCCAAAGCTTATGATATCGCTGAATTGAAAAAAGAGATGGTGAGCAAAATTCGTTCAACAATTAAACAAGAATCTGGTAAACAACCAATGGCGCTTGTAATCATCAATGAAATTGATGAAAAAGAATATGTTCCGCATGTTAGAGCTTCGAGAAACATTAACAATTTCAAAAATTATAAACCTCGAAACACAACCAAAACAAATTTACGCAACAATAATCATTCAAAAAAAGATGATAATAAGGAAAACTAGAATTCTAGTTTTCTTTTTTTAAACTAAATATTGTAAAATTAAAGATGTAAAACATTAGGAGAGAAATGAACCAAAATCAATCAAAAAAAACTAAACAAGAAAAGCCCGATCCTGAAATTATTGCTAGTCATAATTTTAATGATGACAGAACAGTCGCTTTTCAAAAACATAAAAAGAAACATAAAAAAGATTCAATCGCTTGAATTGTAACAGGATTACTTCTATTCTTTTTTACTTTCGTTTCTTTAGGCAGAATTACTGTCATCGGTCAATTTTTTGATGATGTAATTTTTAACTTAATTTTTGGTTGGTTCAAATTTCCAATGTATCTAATTTTGATCGTCATTGACATTTCAATTTATTCGGGAATTCGTTTCAAATTTAAAAAACGTTTTATTTTTATGATCGCCTTAACCGCTTTAATTTTATGTTTATATGTCTCACTTGCTTTAATGACTGCAATTTATGATCAACACCTTGTGATTGGGAAAAATTTAACAATTGATAAGCTTTGGGATAAAGATTCTCTTTCTAAATTATTTCAAATTTATTGAGAACAATGAAAAGTTGATTCAATTTTCGGTCCAACATATGGATTTGCAACAAAAATGGATTTCTTCATCTCATCTAATGGGTATGCTAATTTATACAATGGTGGTGGAGTAATTGGGACATTGTTGGCTGGATGTTTTTCTTATTTATCAATTCCTGGTGCATTTATTCTTGCCACATTCATTTTATTTATTGATTTGGTTTGAATTTTTACAGGTGATCCTTTCTTCCTTTTCAAACCAAAAGCCAAAAGAAAAGGGCGTGCATTACGAGTTCTATCATTAAAATCTAAACATAATCCAAACCCAAAAAATGAACTTCAAACCACTGATCAAAAACATGGAATGTGGAAAACATTAAATGTTTTTGATGATTCGCACAATTCTGAAATTGGGGATTCAGATTTAACAATTAAACTTCCTTCATTTGATGAAGAAACAATTAAATTAAACTTAAACGAAACAGATCCTAAAATCGATGTGAACAAACATGCGGATTCAGATTTATCAAATATTGAACCAATTTCAGAAGCTCAAGATTTTAAAAAAGAACTAAATAATCAAAAACCATTTGTCTTTCAATCACGAAGAAAAACCCAAGAAAAGCCAACTCCAGAATCTGCTGTGATTGAAGTTGTTGCCCCCGATTTTGATGGTGAATCAAATTATGGAAACTTAGATCCAAATGAAGCACGAAAATTGTTTGCCCAAGAAGCCAACTTAACTCCTTTTGGTCCGAAAGAAGAAAAATCTGAAATTTCAGAACCTGAAATTTCTGAACAAGCAGAAATGTTGAATGTTCCTTTTGAAATGGTTGATGAATCTGAAGATAGTGATACTTTGTTTTTTGATAATTTATATGAAGATAAACAAGTAGTTGATTCAAATGAATATAAGTTACCCCCAATTGATTTATTAAGAATCATTTCTGAAGACATGGTCAAAGATTATGAAAATAAACAAGCAGCAGTGACAAAAGCCCAAGCAATTAATGAGGTTTTCAACCAATTCAAAATCAAAGCTCGAGTGATTAATACGATTATTGGTCCAAGTGTTACTAAATTTGAAATTCAACCAGAACCAGGGACCAAAGTTAATAGTATGACAAGTTTAGAAAACGACTTAAAATTAGCACTAGCTACTCAGAACATTCGCATCGAAGCTCCAATTCAAGGTAAAAATTTAGTCGGAATTGAAATTCCAAATACAAAATTAATGATGGTTTCATTGCGTGAAATTATGGAAACAATTCCTAAAACAAGTGAAGCTAAATTAAATGTGGTATTAGGTAAAAATGTTTTGGGTCATCCGGTTGTAGCTGATCTGAATAAATTACCACACTTGTTAATTGCTGGTTCAACTGGGTCTGGAAAATCGGTGATGATTAATTCTTTAATCATTTCGATTTTAATGCGAGCAACCCCAAGTGAAGTTAAATTCTTAATGATCGATCCGAAAAAAATTGAATTATCAATTTATTCAAATATTCCACATATGCTGCAACCAGTTGTGTATGATGTTAAAGCCGCGATTGAATCATTAAAAATGATTGTTGAAGAAATGGATCACCGTTATCAACTTTTCCAAGATGAAAGTGTGCGCAATATCGAAAGTTATAATCGCAAAAAAATCAATGATAAACTTCCATTTATTGTTGTGATTATTGATGAATTAGCCGATCTTTTCTTAAATAATGATAAAAAAATTATTGAAGAATTAATTATGCGCATTGCCCAAATGGCCCGAGCTGCTGGAATTCATTTAGTGCTAGCAACTCAACGCCCAAGTGTTGATGTGATTACTGGAACAATTAAAGCCAATATCCCTGCTCGTATCGCCTTTGCGGTGACAACTGGGGCTGACTCAAGAACAATTTTAGACAGTCAAGGAGCTGAAAAATTAATTGGTCGTGGAGATATGTTGTTTATGCGACCTGGAACATCAGATTTATTACGTGCTCAAGGAGCATATCTATCTGATGAAGAAATTGAAAATATCGTGCAATTTATTGAACAACAAAAATAATAAGTTTCTAACATGAACTAAAAAATACCTTGATTGCAAGGTATTTTTTATAATAAACCAATTGTTAAACCAGTTACTAAAATTAAAGGTAAACATGTTAAAAAAACAATTTTTTTCCACACAATAATTTTGGCTTCTCACTCAGTTAAAGTATATTGATACCTTCTGGCTTTGTGATTAAAATATTTAGCAGCAGCACGATTACGGAATCAACTTAGCACCATATAAGCAAAAACAAAAGCAATTAAAAAGGATAAACTCACTCAACCAACCCCATGTCATCCACCATTAATTCCATTTAAATTGACATCATTATAAAGTAGTCAACCAATTAAAAATGATAATCCAGTTGCAACGAGGGCAAAAACCCAAGGTAACACTCATCCCCATCAACGAAGTTTTTTATTTTGACGATAAAAATAAACTTTAGCATTCTGATCACTAGCATCATATGTGTCTTGAAGTATTTCTTCAACTTCTTGGGCATGAACTTGCTTTTGTGAAGCACGATATTTTTTCAGTGAAGCACGTATGTTATCTTTTTTCATTGTTGTTTCCCCTTCGATAGATTAATCATAAAACATATTATTTCTTATATCTATAATTAAAAACGATTTATGATCGATAAATTTTCTGCATCATGAACAACAAATATTCATCATTTATAATGGATTAAAAGCTTGTTGCCTAATTTTCTGATAGGCACATTGTTTAAATTATATTATATTTATTCCATTTTTGAAGGAAAAAATGAGAATTATTTCTATTTTTTCGCTTTTTTTCGCTTTTTTTCGATCAGTATGCAAAAAAACATTTTATTTCTTGTTTTTTAAAATTATTAATGTTATCTATATAGAAATAAAATGTCATTTTTATTTAAATAAATTGGAAAGGGGTAAAAATATGCCAAAAGATTTAAAAAACAACAACAAAGAACTTAAAATGGTTCAAGCAACTGAACATGATTTTAATATTTATTCAACACACTTATCATTAGAAGATGAGTTAATGTACGGTAAATCGTCAAAGCTCCGTGAATTATATTATAAATATGAAGATTGAAATGCTAATATATATAAATTTTTAAGAGCTCACCCTTTAATAGGGTATTCAACCAAACGGATTTTATTCGGACTTATCACATTATTAATGGCGATCATTATTTTGTTTTTAATCGTTAATGCTGTAACCGATGTTAATAGTTACATGCCTGAGAATTGAAACAAACTTGGTTTAGGAAAAATTGGTAGTGAAAGATATAATCGTTTCCTTGAAGAAAGAATGAAATTATTTGGAGTTTATGGAACCGCATTAGAACGATTATTAAGTTATTTAAAAAACATCATCCCATTCATTCCTAAAACCATTGTTACAGGAGCCACTGTTACTTTTCACGGATTAGATCCTGTATATGCTTCAGAATTGCCTCTAACATTCACTGGTTTAGCATCAGATGTTGCAAATGCGATTGGAAGACCAATTACTGAACTTAATTTAGAAACTAAAACTGTTTGAATTTATTTAGGGGTTGTATCTTCTAAATCACTTGGAACACCAGGAACTACAGAGATTATGACATTATTTGCCAATGCAATTCCTTATTCATTAGCCTTTGGTTCAGTTGCTGTAATTCTATGTTATTTAATTGGAGTGCCATTAGGAATTCAAGCAGCTAAACGCAAAGGTCGCAAAACTGACACTGTAATTAACGGAACTTCAATGTTATTTATTGCAGTCCCGGCTGTAGTTATCATTGTCGGGATATATCTGGTAAGTATTAAAGTCTTTGGGCATTCTGCAATGTTTAACTCTGGATCGTTCTGAACCAAGTTTTGACCAACCATCGCATTAATGTGTATGATGATGCCTTCAACCATCATCTTCACAAGACGTTATGTGATTGACGAAATGACAGCGGACTACACTAAATTCGCCTATGCAAAAGGAATGAGTGAATCTCGTGTTTACTACATTCACATTTTCAGAAATGCAGGAATTAGAATCTTGCGTGACATACCATTAGAACTAGCAATCACATTGTTTGGAATGTCAATTTTAACAGAACAACAATGAGGAATTCCTGGTATGGGATCATTTATGGTGAAAGCCATCACAGGAACTAAAGATTCATTTATGATTTTAGGATATGTATCATTTGCAGCATTTGTGCGTATCTTCGGGTCATTGATTTCAGATTTATCAATGGTTTGAATGGACCCACGTGTCACTTTAACTAAAAATTAGAAAAGGAGAAATTTTATGAAAACAAAAGACCATACAAAAACTTTGAATAACGATTTTGACATCAATAAAATTGATCCATCTCTTTTCCAAGTGGTTGGAGCTAAAAGTTCTGAAAGTGAAATTTTAAACTCTAAACCATATAGTTATTGAAAATCAGTTTTTAAATTACTAGTCAAATCACCATCATTTATTATTGCAATTTCAATTTTAATTGCATTCATTATTCTATCAATTGTTGTACCTTGAGGCAAAGAAGCAACACCATTATTTAAACCAAATCCTTATGGTGGGGCCCCTATCACATCAGGGCAACCATATGCTCCAACATGAGAATTTCTATTTGGATTAGGTGTCCAAGGAGAAGATATGTGACTTAAGATGTGAGCTGGAATGAGAACCACATTAATGTTTGCTTTCTTAATCGCTATCATTCAATTATCAGTTGGAATTTTCCTTGGATCAATTTGAGGTTATTTTAGAAAAAGTGATATTTTATTTATTCAAGTAACAAACATTTTAACGCTAGTTCCATCGCTAATTCTTCTATTATTTGTAATTTTCGTTGGTGGAACTGGTTATTGACCGATAGTTTTAGGGATTTCAATCCAAGCCTGGATTGGAATTGCTGCAACAGTTAGGGTGCAAATTATTTTAGTTAAAAATACCGACTATAATACTGCTTCCATCTCGATGGGAAGTAGTTCTGGAAGAATTATTAGGAAAAATATTATGCCAAAAATTTTACCAGTAATTATTCAAGCAGGAACTTTTGCAGTTCCTGGTGCAATCTCAATGGATGCCTCATTATCATTCTTAAATTTTGGTTTTACTGATGGAAACAAAACAACATCATTAGGAAAAATTTTAAATGAAATCATGTCTGGAAGTAAATGAGAAGATTTCCCACACTTAGTCGTTATCCCACTAGTTTTAACAACAGTCGTTTCGATCATCTTCTTTGTTGTTGCTAAAGTGTTTGCTGATTCACTAGACCCAAAAAATCATCGTTAGAAAAGGAGAAACATTATGGAAAATAATAGAATCATTCTTTCATTGAAAGATATAGTAGTAAAATTTAGAGTTCGTTCAAAAATGTTAACATCAATCCGTAACGTTTCTTTTGATATTTACGATGGAGAAACTTTAGCAATTGTTGGAGAATCTGGATCTGGTAAAAGTGTTTTAACTAAAACATTGACCAATATGTTGGAATCAAATGGTTATATTGCCAGTGGTTCAATTATGTATTACCCAAATGAAGAAACACAAAATGATCCAGAGGCATATTTCAAAACTGAAACCAATTTAATCAAATTTCACCGTGGTGCATTAACAAAAGATGCTCGAAAAAGTATTAAATCATACAATAGATCTCGTGTCAAAAAAGCCAAAATTCAAATTGGAATTTTGAACAAACAAATCGAACAAAATATTGATGTTGAAAATAGTCAAAAAACAATTGAATCATTGCAAAAAGAAATTAATGCAGCGCATCAAGAAATGGCCTCATTTAATCGCCTTTCTTTAAAAATGCGATTAAAAGTTAAACCGCTGATGAAAATTTTACAAGCAAACAACGATGTTAGTGTACTTGATGAAGCAACAATTGATACAACTTTAGCTTATTTAGCACAAGAAGATTATTGAACTGAATTTGAAGCAAAGCTTGAAGAAATTTTACAATCAGCTAAGGCTAAAGAAAAAGTTGAACTTCAACAAATCAAAATTCTGTTAGAATTTTGAGAATATCAAAACCAAACATATTTCAAAAATAAACATCAAGCAACTAAGGATTTGAAAAAATTACGTGGGGGAACCATTGCAACAATTTTCCAAGATCCGATGACTTCTTTGAACCCATTATTAAGTGTTGGAGAACAAATTAGTGAAGTTTTAAGAAAACATCAAAATCTAAGTCATGCAGAAGCTAAAGCTGAAGCAATTAATTTGATGAAAAAAGTTAAAATTCCGAACGCTGAAAACCGTTATAAAGATATTCCGGGAAAATATTCAGGGGGAATGCGTCAACGTATTGTGATTGCAATTGCTCTTGCATGTAAACCAAGAATCTTGATTTGTGATGAACCAACAACAGCGTTGGACGTGACAATTCAAGCCCAAATTTTGGATTTAATCAAAGAGTTAAAAGTCGAATATAATTTAACAGTTATTTTCATTACTCATGATTTAGGAGTGGTTGCAAACATCGCTGATCGTGTGGCTGTCGTTTATGCTGGTCAAATTATCGAGTATGGAACAACCCATGATATTTACTTTAATCCTCAACACCCATACACATGAGCATTGCTTTGTGCATTGCCACAATTGGGTGAAAAAGGTGAAGAGTTATTCTCAATTGCTGGAACACCTCCATCATTATTTAATGAAATTAAAGGTGATCCATTTGCTCCAAGAAATGAATTTGCTTTAGCAATTGATTATGAAGTTGAACCACCAATGTTTGAAATTAGTAAAACACATGGAGCTAAAACATGATTGTTAGATCCACGTGCTCCAAAAATTAAAAAACCAAAACAACTAAATAAATTGCACGAAACCATCAGTGCATCGAGAGTAGGTGAATAAGTTATGAGTGAGAAAAAACAACAACAACCAATTCTTGAAATTCGTAATTTATTAATCGAATTCGGTCATGGACGTAAAAAAAATAAAGCTGTCAAAGGTGTCAACTTTGATATTTATAAAGGTGAAACTTTTGGATTGATTGGAGAATCTGGAAGTGGTAAAACCACAGTTGGTCGTGCGATAATTGGGATTCAACCGATTTCCGATGGAACAGTTTATTTCAATGGTCGTGTGGCACATGGGAAACCACCAGATTTAAATAAATTAAACGTCAAAATTTCGCATAATATTCGAATTATGCGAATGAACCAAAAAACAACAACCAATCGTTTGAATGAATATCTTGATGAATTCAAACGTACTTATCATAAATATATCGATTCAAAAAATTATGATTTAAAAACTAAACAATTAAAAGAGTATGATGATGGAGTTGATCGTGCGATTGCTGAAGGGGTTGATTTAAAATCAACCAATATTATTTCAGTTAAAAGAGATAAAAACTTAAATTATGTGACCGAATCTGTCAAAGATAACTTAAAACGTCTTTTAAAAATTATTCGTATTCAAGAAAAAACTATTCAATTTGTGGACTCAATTGCCCAAAACGTGGAAGTTGATAAAAAATTAAGAAAAGCGATTATCAAATATCAAGATCAAACTTATAAAATCGTTTTACAAGCTAAAGCTTTAGAGAATAAAATTTATGAAAATTTAGAATTAATCAAAGCCATTCGTGAAGCAGTTTTAAATAGTAAATACACATCAATTTCTAAATTTTTCAAAGATTTAGGAAAACTCTTAGAGTTGATTGTTCAAGATCATAAAAAGATTTCTGTCCTGTTAGATCAAGCTCGAAATATGCACTATTTCAATCTAGATTTATCATCAACAGATCGTGGGCGTAAAACGCACATAGAAACAATTGAACGTAGAATTATTTCAAATACGGAAAAACAAAAATTTGAATTAGTTGCTGAATTAGAACACATGAGAGAATTATTGCAATTACCTCATATTCAAAAACAAGTTCGTGAAGTGGAAAATTATAAAATTCCGAACAAAAAAGAAAGACATAACTTAAAACAAGAAATGCAAATGATTTTCCAAGATCCAGCTTCTTCATTAAATGACAGAATGCCTGTTGAAGGAATTATTGCTGAAGGATTAGAAAATTTTCCACATCTTTTTAAAAGTCAAGAAGCAGTTCAAACATATATTGAATGAAGTAATCACGATAAACCAGAAAGTGAATGAATCACAGCTGAAGACGTCAAACCAAAAGATGTGAAGAAATTTTTGATATCACAATTATTATCATCAGTTGGAATGTTACCAGAACACTTATCACGTTACCCACACGAATTTAGTGGGGGACAACGTCAAAGAATTGGGATTGCCAGAGCACTTGTGATGAAACCAAGTTTCATCGTAGCTGATGAACCGATTTCAGCCCTTGACGTTTCCATTCGAGCTCAAGTTATGAATTTACTTGCTAAATTTCAAAAAGAATTAAATCTGACTTATGTTTTCATTTCACATGATTTAAGTGTTGCTCGATTTGTCTCTGACCGTATTGCAGTTATTTATCGTGGGGATCTTGTTGAGTTAGCTGATGCTGATGAATTATTTTCAAATCCGCTTCATCCATACACAAAATCTTTATTAAGTGCGATTCCATTACCAGATCCTGAACAAGAAAAAAGCAAAACGCACTTTAAATACGAACCAGAAAAAGAACACTTTGATTACATTACAGATTTTCCAAAGTGAACAGAAATTGCTGCTGGACATCATGTTTATGCCAATGATCGTGAATTAAAAATTCACCAACAAAATTTTAAAACCAAATAGAAGGAGGATTGAATTATGAAAAAAATATTATCATTATTAACCGTGATTGGACTTGTCGCATCAACAACTACAACTGTTGTTGCTTGTGGTCCTTTAACAAATGAAAAATTATTAAACCGCACAGTTGATACAGAAACATACAGAAGCATACTTAATTCTCCTATGATTTCATGGTCATCTGGGACAAGTATGGAAGAAAGTGATTCACAATTCATTACGCAAATGCAAGATACATTACTGACACCAAATGCTCATGATGGATTTGAAGGTAGTTTAGCTCGATGATGAGGTAAAAATACTAGCAAAGTTGAATGATACTTTGATGTTCGTGATGAAGCGACTTGAACTGGATTAAAAGATCCTTCAAATTCAAATAGTGGATATGAAGTTAAAGGTCAAATCGGACCAAAAGGTATTTTTGATGCTTTCCGTTTTATTTTTAATGATTACAGTCAATCCCAGAATCAAGCAACTTGATCTTCAATTGTGGCTGAGGGAAATGAACTAGTTGATTTTCTTAAAACATTAAAAAAAGAATATCCTCAATTTTTTGACAATAGAAAAGGTTCAAGTACTGAAAATCCAACAGTTACTAATGTCCGTGTTACTAAGGCTGTAGATTCTGCAATTTTATATTACAACTTAAAATATGGTGAATGACTTGATAGAGGTAATAATCGTGGAGATGAGTGAGCTGATGGTAAAAAAGCTAAATCCTTTGATTGGAAAAAGCAATTTGGTCATCAAACACGCGGAGATAATCAAAACTTAATTAAAGAAGAAGTGGTAAAAGATATTGTTTTTATTTCTGCTAAACCTTCAGAATATTATGAAAAAGAAGTAGTTAAAAGTATGACTAACGGTGGTATTATACGTGGAGCAGAAATAATTGATGGAAAAACTAAAAAAAATCATGCCCAAATTTATGAAGGTGATGCATTGACACCAACACTTGAAAATTATAACTTAACAATCCGTTTACAAAAACCAGCTGAATACTTCGAATCAATTGCAGCATTCGTGGCTTTTGCACCAATGCCCCCAATCTCTGTTGACTATGAAACCACATCATTTTCTAGTTACAATTATGGAAGAACATGAGAAAAGGTTTGGGTATCAGGGGCTTATGTAGTTGAAAGTTATGGACCAAATACTGCGTTAATTTTAAAAACTAATCCATTCTATTTCAATAAAGAAAAAGCGTATGTTAAAAGACAAATATATTCTGCAGTTACTGGGAATGACATATCTAAACCAAGACTATTTTTTGAAGCCGGAGATGTCAGTGGAGTCGCACTTGATCCAGTCGATTCCAGTGGTTGAAATAAGTATGTTGGTTCTGATTATGACAATCCTGTTTTCACAGGATCGCATGCGATTAAAAAACCAAGTACAACTACCAATTTCCTTCTTTATAATTATGCAAAATTAAATGGAGACAAACTTGCAGATTCAGCAATTGCAATATCACAAAACTCTGTTAGAGCTTATATTTCATACATGCTAGAACGTACAGAACTTGTTAAATATTATTCCGAAGCAATGGATGGTCCTAAAAATGAAGTGGATCAAAATGGAAAACAAATTTCTAAATTCATTAGAAATAGTTATACTTCATCTGGTTTTGCCACATATTATGATGATAAAGTAAAGAAAGACTATGCTTTAGATTTCATGAATACTAAATATACTGACGAAGCTAAAAAAATTTCCCAAGGATTAGATCCAAACCAGAAAGATCCTCAGTTTGATATTCGTTATAATTTTAGTAAAAATTTAAATGATGGTTATGATGCACATCGTCGAAATGATCTACTAGCATTGCAAGCACTATCTCAAGATATTGCTGGTAAGGTTAGTGATAATAGAGAAAATTACGAAAAATTTAAAGCAATTGTCATAAAACAAAACGAAGAAATTGATGATGCAGGAAGTGTTGAAAAAGCTAAAGCAGATGGATTGTACACAAAATACGAAAAAGAAAAAATTAAAATTTTTCAAGATCGTGTTAAATCAGATTTAAAATTTGCTGTTGGTGAAGGCAAACAAGTTGAACTCCAATTTTTAATGAGTGGATCTAATTCAAACACTTCAAATAGATACATTCACAACATGATTGGTTTATTTAATGAGGTGCCTAATAATCCATTCAAAATAGTTGAACTAGTATCAACAGATCAGGATGGTTATAGAACTTTACTAAATGCTGGTAAATTTGATTTATCAATAGCTGGGTGAATACCAGATTATGCTGACCCTTATAATTTTTTACACACAGTAACATATGGAGGAGAGTATGATAACTATCAAAATCTTACAAAAATATTTGATAAAGAAGAGACTCAAGGAACTGATAGATCAGTCAAATTAAAACCTGGAAAATTAATTACCGAGATTCCAAATGGTGTAAAAATTTATGCAAATTTATTAAAATCATTTGAAACATTTACAACCAGAGTAGAAACAACTGATACAATTGGTGTTATGCATGAGCGTTATACAAAATTTGCTGAAGCAGAATATGATGGTATTATAAACGCGAATTTAATTTTACCAATGCAAGTAAAAAAATTAGGTACTACAATGACTATCTCATATCTAAATAATTTTACATCTCCAACATATCCAACAGGATCTAGTCATTTCCGTATGTTCGGTGTTAAAATGATTCCTAAGCTATGAACACGTGAACAATTTGAAGCTGAACAAGAAAAATTTAAAAATAATGACCCAATTTATGCAGATCATTTATGAGAATTTTCTGATAATTCTGGGAAACAAGCTGCTCCTATGAAAGGACCAAGAAGATCATAAAACTAAAAACAACAAATGTTATTTTTATTAAAAACCTTATTTTGATTAAATGAAAATTTTAATCAAAATAAGGTTCTTTTTTTACCTTTTAAAAGGATTTTAGATATAATTTAACTTAATTAGGTAAATAGAACAAGGAGCCAAAAATGGGAAAAAACACGAAACTAGAAGATAATTTTTATCAACATTATAATCAAGAATGAATTGAAAAAACACCTATACCGGATGGTTATTCAAGTTGAGGAAGTTTTGAAATTCTTCATCAAAAATCGTTAGATGATGTTAAAAAATTGATTGAATCTCTTAAGAAAAGTCCTGCTAAATTAAATTTAGCTCAAACACAAATTGTAAATCTTTTTGATAATTATTTAAATTTTAATAAGAGAAATGAACAAGGGATTTCTCCCATCCAACCAATCATTAATAAGATTGATCAATTAAGTTCAAAAGCAGATTTTACAAAATTTTTAATTGAATCTTTTCTAGAATTTAAAATTACATTTTTCCATTCTATAGGTATTGATAGTGATGATAAAAATAGTTTTCAACGAGCATCAATAATTGATTCAATAGATTTAGGAATGCGTGATCGTGATTTTTATGAACCAACAAATAATCGTTATCAAGAACTTAAAAATGCATATGAAATTTATGTTAATAGTTTAATTAAGGAAAGTGGTGTTTCATTTAATGGTGCAAATGTTTTTCAAACCATTTTTGATTTTGAAACTGAAGCTGCTAAAGTGATGCTTAAACCAGAAGAATGACGTGATCCTAATAACACTTATAATGTTGTTGATTTTGCTCAACTAAATCAACTATGTAGTTTTATTGATTGAAAAACTTATTTCAATCAAACAGGCTATGATAAAGCTAAAATCATGGTTTTACATGAACCAAAATTTTTTGCAAAATTAAATGAATTGCTGTTAAAAACTGATTTAACAGCAATTAAAGATATTATGAAATTTCAAGTTTTATCTAGTTTTTCAAAACTTTTAACAGAAAAAATATATGAAATTAAGTTTCAATATGCTTCTATTTTTAATGGAATTGAAAAAATGAAAACCCCAATAAATCAAGCAGTTGAATTTGTTAATAAGCTATTAGGTGAAATTATAGGACAAGAATATATTAAAGAACATTTTTCAGAATCTGCCAAACAAGATGTTTTAACAATAGTTAAAGATTTAATTAGAATTTATTCAAATCGAATTCAAAAATTAGACTGAATGTCACAAACAACAAAACAACAAGCGATTGAAAAATTAAATGCGATTACCATTAAAATCGGTTATCCAGACAAATGAAACGATTTCAGTTCAATTATCATTAATAAATATGTTGATGGTGGTAGTTTATTTGAAAATGTGATGAATATTTCGAAGTTTTTTATTGAAAAGAATCTTAAAGAAATTGCTTTACCAGTTGATCGTGATAAGTGATCAATGCATCCACAAACAGTAAATGCTTATTACAATCCAAACACAAACGAAATTTGTTTCCCAGCCGGAATTTTACAAGCACCATTTTATGATATTAAACAATCTAAAGCACAAAATTTAGGTGGAATTGGAGCTGTTATTGGGCATGAAGTTAGTCATGGATTTGATGATCAAGGAAGTCGTTATGATAAAATTGGTAATTTAAATAATTGATGAACTGATGAAGACCATGAGCAATATCGTTTGCGCACTCAAAAATTAGTCGAACAATATAATCAATATCAAATTGATGGAATCAATGTTAATGGTAAATTTACATTGGGAGAAAACATTGGTGATTTAAGTGGTCTTGCTGCTGCTTTAGATATTTGCAAAGAGCAATGCCCAAATGATTTAAAGGCTTTCTTTGAAAATAATGCAATGGTTTGAAGAAGAACAATGGTTGATCGAGAAAGACATACTAGATTAGTGATTGACCCTCATTCTCCAGAAGAATTTAGATGTAATGGAGTTTTCATTCATCTTGATGAATTCCATGAAACATATAATACAAAACCAGGTGATCAAATGTACCTGGACCCAGAAAAAAGAATTAAAGTTTGATAAAAAGAAGATGCATTATTTTGCATCTTTTTTTATCATTTTTAGTTTTTCTAAATTGTGATTAAAAAGCAAGAACTTTCAATTAGATTGATATAATAAGAAAGATGGAAACAAAAGACTTTTTAAAATTTAGAATTGATGAACAATTAAACAAAATCAAAGGCAGAATTATTTATTCTGCTGTTTTGATTTTGATTCCTTTACTACTTTTGATTGTAAATATTTTATCGCTGACAAATAATATTCTTCCCAATCCACGTTCTTTAATTAACTTATTATTTTTTGTTTTGAGTGGTTTGTTATGATATGCTGTTCAAACTTTAATTAAAAATATTATTGGTTTTATAGTGTTGAAAAATACCAAACAAAGAATTGTTGCAAATGATTTTAATGCATTGAATAGAACCAAAAGTTATTTATTTGTCTTTAATGAATATTACAGACAAATAAATTTAAAACTTGGTGAATTTATGCAAAATGATGTTTTTCATAAAATCAAAAACAAAGAAACATTAAAATTTTTGAACATTAAATATTTTGTTTTTGATGTCATTTTATGTGGTTTAATCTTTGGTTGTTTCATGAGTGAATGAGCACTTAAAACTGATCATTTTCATTGAGAATTAATTTTATCAATTGTGGTTTTAGCAATCTTTTTAACAGTTGGTTTATCTTTTTTAATTCTGCGTCAAATCATTTTGAATCTGCAAATTAAAAAATATAATCACCACCAAATTGAAGAATATGAATACTCTTTTAAATACAATTTTTTACTGATTAGTCACATCAAGGAAAAACTAGAAAATGCCAATCAACTTTTATAAAATCTTGTTCCTAGATTTAATAAGTATAAAATAATTAATATGATAGAGTTACAAACAAAAATTCAAAATTTACCAGAAAAATCTGGTTGTTATATTTATTTAAATAAAAATGGTGAAGTCATTTATGTCGGAAAAGCCAAAAATTTAAAAAAGCGTGTCACATCATATTTTAATCGTGTTCATAATATCAAAACCACGCGTCTAGTTAGGAATATTGTTGATCTGAATTATTTTGTTGTCAATAATGAAAAAGAAGCATTATTGTTAGAAGAAAATTTGATCAAAAAACATCATCCAAAATATAATATTCTTTTAAATGATGATAAAGCATACCCATATATTGTTGTCACCAATGAAAATGATCCGCAATATAAATATGTGCGAAAATTTGATAAAAAATATTTGAAAAGTTATGGTCCACTACCTCAAGGAACATCGGCTCGAAAAATTTTAGGTTTGTTAGAACAAACCTATCCCTTAAGAAGATGTAAAGGAAACTTGGGTCAACCATGCTTTTATTATTCAATTGGTCAATGTTCAGGAGCTTGTTTTAAAAAGGTTGATCACAAATATTACCAAGACCAAATTCAAAAAATTTCGCGTTTTTTTGCCGGAAATATTGCTTCATTGGGAAAAGATTTAGTTTTGAAAATGCATTTGGCAGCTGATAATTTGCAATTTGAACATGCACAAAGAATTAAAGATTTAATTAAGTCTTTTAGTTTTGTTGTTGAGTCAAACAACGTTGAATTAAATGATCATAAAAATCGTGATGTTTTAGCTTTTGAATTTAATCATGATCAAATTGCCATTACAATGTTGTTTTATCGTGGTGGAAAATTACTTAATAAAGATCAAATCATCGCTGATTATAATGAACAAGATTTAGATGAAATTTTAGATTTTTATTTAGCCCAAATTTACAAAAAAAATATGATTCCTGATGAACTGATTCTGCCAAAAGAGTTGAATTTAAATGATTTACCAATTCAAATTAAAACGATTGCAACCCATCCAATTAATAAGATTGAAAAAAATTTAATGTCAATCGCCATCCAAAATACCCAAGAATTTATGCGTGTCACAAATTTAAATCAACGAACAGCAATCAATAGAGAAGCACAAATTCTTGATGAGTTAAGTGTTTTGCTTGATGTAAGAGAATACTTACATCACATCGAAATGTTTGATATTTCCAACATTGGTGATGAATTTGTGACTGGTGGGGTTGTTGTTTATAAAAATGGTAAACCTGATCGAAATAGTTTTCGCAAATACAATATCGAAATTTCAGAACGCGATGATTTGCATCGATTACAATATCTTTTATCGCGTCGCTATCAAAAAATGCTTGATGAAAAAACACCACTGCCAAATTTAATTATTATTGATGGGGGTTTAGTTCATGTGCAATTTGCTAAGCAAGTTTTAAATGCTTTAAAACTTGCAAAAATTCCAGTCATTGGTTTATCCAAAGATGATCATCATAAAACAAATGAGTTAATTGATGTTCAAGAAAATATCATTAAATTAGAAAGAAAATCTCAAATTTATAATTTTCTAAGTGGAATGCAAATTCGCGTTGATGCGTATGCTAAAGCTGGGTTCAGAAAAAAACAAAATAACCAATTACTCACAAACTCACTTTTAAAAGTCGAAGGTTTAGGTGAGAAAAAAATCCAATCCCTGTTTAAAATTTTTCCAACAATTGATCAAATGAAAAATTGTTCATTTGATCAATTAAACCAAGTGATTAAAAATAAAAATACTACAAAAAACTTAATGCATTTTCTAAATAGTAATGTATAATCAATAAAGTTAAAAAAGGATGGTAATATGACTGAAAAAATTATTTTAACCAAAGAAGGTTTGGAAGAAAAAAAACAAGAATTAAAATATTTGATTGAGATTGTGCGTCCTCAAGTAATTGCTGAATTAGTTGAAGCTCGTAATCAAGGTGATTTAAGTGAAAACGCCGATTATGATGCTGCTAGAAATAGACAAGCAGAAATCGAAGCTAAAATTAATGAAATCGAAGCAATGATATCAAAAGTTAAAGTGATTGATACAAAAGCTGACAGAAAAGGAAATGTTAAAATTGGATCAACTGTTGAATTTACAACTAAAGGTTTAACAGATGTTAAAGTCGTTAAAATCGTTGGTGCAGTTGAAGCTGATCCTTTCTTAGGAACTGTCTCAAATGAATCACCATTAGCTAAAGCCATGATTGGTCATCCTGAAGGTGAAACAGTTGAAGTAAGAGATATTCAAAATCCTTACAAAATAACAATTAAATCTGTTAAGTAATCAGGGCCTTAAAAGGTCCTTTTTTGTGAAAGGAATTTATGATTAATCAAAACACATTTAAAAATGATGCTCCAACAGTTTATTTAGTTGGAACCCCAATTGGGAATTTGGATGATTTTTCTTATCGAGCAATTTCGATTTTAAAAACAGTGGATGTGATTTTTTGTGAAGATACTCGCACTTCAAAAACTTTGTTTAAAAAATATCAGATTGATAAACCATTGATTTCTTTAAACAAAGTTAATGAAGTGGAAAAAATTGATCAAATAATTAAGCGGTTAGAAAATCACCAAAATATTGCGATTGTGAGTGATGCTGGGGCTCCAATTATTTCTGATCCCGGAGCAATTGTGATCAGTAAAATTCGAGCTCTAAATCCTGATTTTAATGTAACAGCAATCAACGTTGGACCTGCTTATATTCACGCGTTGGTGATTGCTGGTTACACCAATATTTCTAATCTATTTTATGGATTTATTCGCAATAAAAACCTTAAAGCCAAAAAAGAAGAACTCCAACAAGTGTTGAATAAGTATAGCAATGATCATCTGATAGTTTTTTATGAATCTGTGCACCGAATCAAAGACACGATCAAAACTTTAATGGAAATTAATCCTCACCAAGATTTAATGATTGCCAGAGAATTGACCAAAATCAATGAGCAAATTATTCAAGGCAATATTGTTGAAGTCAATGATTTTATTCAATCAGAGGCTTTTGTTGAAAAAGGGGAATTTGTGCTTGTTTTGGATGTCAACAAGCATCAAAATCTTGAAATGAATGATCCTCAATTGCTTGAGCTTGTTGAAAAATATTTAAATGAGGGTTATAAATTAAAGAGAGCAAGCGAAATGATTTCAGACCTTTATGACTTAAAAAAGAATGAAATTTACAATAAATACATCAAAATGAAAAAAAATTCCTAATCTATATAGGGGTGATAAAAGTGAGGGAACTTACAAAACAAGAACTTAAGAGTACGAGTGGAGGGCATATTACAGGCGCTTTATTAGGAGGTATAGCTGCGCTCTTGGAAGTTGGAATTCAATTTATTGGTGGAATTTTTAATGCAATTATTTCCTTTGGACATAAAGATGACGTTAAAGGTCATGTTAAATCTAAAGCATCTGATGTTAGTTGAGATAACACCAAAGAAATTGAAGCAAAAATGCACGAAGCACCAAGTGTTTATGTGCCTGAAGTAATTACACATCATCATGATGTGCAACCAATTGACCAACCACACGATATTCTTTAAAATCAAAAAAGGCTTTTGCCTTTTTATATGTCCATATAGCTCAGTTGAATAGAGCAACAGCCTCCTAAGCTGTAGGTCGGAAGTTTGATTCTCCCTATGGACGCCAAAATTGAAAAAATAAAGGCTCACATCGTGAGCCTTTCTACCCGAAAAACCTAAATAAAATCCAATATAATAAACATTTTTATGAAAAAAAGTGTATTATATATTAAGTTGAAATCTTAAAAAGTTTCAACCGCTCTTAAAAGCATGTTTCAAGTAGAAGTTAATTCTCACATGCAAAGGCGAGTCTAGACTGGAGGAAAAATAATGTTTGCAATTATTAAAACTGGTGGAAAACAAATTAAAGTTGAACCAGGACAAGAAATTTTTGTGGAATTATTAACAGGTGAAGTTGATTCAAAAATTGCTTTTGACGAAGTATTGATGATCGATGGAACAATTGGTAGCCCAACTATCAAGGGTGCTAAAGTAATGGGGACAATTCTAAAACATGGAAAAGATAAAAAAATCCGTGTTATTAGATACCACCCAAAGAAAAATGTTAATAAAGTTTATGGTCACAGACAACCATACACAAAAGTAAAAATCGACGAAATTATTGCTAAATAATTTCGTAAAGGAGTGATAAGATGGTTAAAATAAAAATAACTTATCACAATAATGAATACAAAAGTATTGAGCTAACAGGACATGCTTTAGCTGGTGAATATGGACAAGATTTAGTTTGTGCAGCAATCAGTGGAATCATCAATGGAGCCTTAAATGCTTTTGATCAAAAATTTGAAAATGATATTGAAATTATTGTGGATGACAATTGAATTGAATTAAAACTTAAAAATAGTAATCAACAAATTCAAACGATGTTTGAAATGTTAAAAATTCAATTAGCAACAATCATTGCTCAATATCCAAAAAATGTAGAATTAAAGGAGGTTCGTTAGTTATGATGAAATTTAAATATTTATTAGGTTTACAGTTCTTTGCTTCTAAAAAAGGAGTAGGGTCAACTAAAAACGGTCGTGACTCAGAATCAAAACGTCTAGGAGCTAAAAAAGCTGATGGACAATTTGCTAATGCAGGATCAATTATTTTTAGACAACGTGGAACAAAAATTCACCCAGGACAAAATGTTGGTCGTGGTGGAGATGATACATTATTTGCTTTAGTGTCAGGAATTGTCAAATACGAAAGATTTAACAAAGGACGTACTAGAGTTAAAGTTGTGATGCAAGAATCAAAATAGCCCATATCGGCTATTTTTTTTACCTAATTTTAAGGTAAAATATTTTTATGAACAATATATTTATCTTTCTTATCATCTTTGCAATAATTTCTGTTTTTTCATCATCAGGTGGTTTTTGGTATAAAAAATCACGAGGAAAACGAGGGGCAAAAGGTGATCGAACATTTGATGTTTTTGAAAAAAACAAAATGATTTGATTTCAAAGAGTCCAAAAAACTCATCAAATTCCCTTTTACGGAATTGAAGAAGTTTTTAATGTGTTTCCGTTTTTCAGTGACTATAATGAAATCAAATCTTGATTAATCAAAAAGAATATTAGTAGTAAAAAAATCGACCTGATTTTATTAACTTTAAAACATTATGAAGAAAATTTTATGAAGTATTGAATTGAACAAGAAAGAAATTTACTAATTGCTTTTGATAAAATCAATTTACCGCAATCACAACGAGCAATTGATTTTTTATTACTATATTACAATCTATTTTTAGATGTCTTTCAAGAACAAATGGTTAATTGTTATATTCAAAAAATTATTCCTGCAATCATTGGTAATGTCTTAGAAGAAGATCCGCAAAAAATTATTCATGGTCAACAAAACAATGATTACAAACATTTTTTGCATCAAAAAATTGAAGAATTTTACATGAATTTAAACAATGATGTCCAAATTATTATTCAACAATTATATGCAGACATTAACAGAATCAGATATACCAATTCTTCATTTAATCAATCTGAACAAAATCAACAATCATATAACTTCAATGAACAAGCGAGCGAACTTGGAAAAGCATATAAAACACTTGGTGTTGATGAACAAATTTCTGATCAAGAATTGAAAACCAAATATCGTCAACTTGCCATGGAATACCACCCAGATAAAAACGATTCACATCAAGCAAAAGAGAAGATGGCCAAGATCAATGCAGCCTATGATTTGGTGAAAAAAGTTAGAAACATCAAATAAAACTATTAAAATTACCACTTTTAAGATTTATAATTAGAAGTAAAGATAGAAAAAAAGTGGTATTTACTATGAAAATTAACATGCAACAGCTAATGGAAAATTACTTTCCATTAGCATTAGAAAAAACAAAAGAATTAATTAAAATTAAATCTTTTAAAACCGAAGCCAAACCAAAAGCTCCATATGGAGAAGGAACCAAAGAAGTTTTAGATTACATGATCAAGTTAGGAAACGAACTTGGTTTTAAAACTTATCAAGATCCTGAAAATCGTTATGGTTTTTTAGATTATGGTGATGATGACAAAGAATTATTTGTTATTCTTTGTCATTTAGATGTTGTTCCAACAGGAAATATTGAAGAATGAACAACACCTCCATTCGAACCATTAGTTAAAGATGGAAAATTATTTGGACGTGGTTCATTTGATGATAAAGGTCCAACAATGATGAACCTTTATGGTCTTAAATATTTAAAAGATAACAATTTCCAAAGTGATAAATATAAAATTCGTATGATTTTTGGTTTAACCGAAGAAACAACTTGAGAATCAATTCGTGCTTACATTGCTGATTTTGGAGTCGCAACAGCTGGATATGTTCCTGATGGTGAATTCCCTGTGGTTTATGCTGAAAAATGAATTGTGGACTTAGATATGCACGGAACACATCCAACTGATTTTGAAATTAAAGGTGGAGAAGCTTACAATGTTGTGGCTGATTACATCAGTTACAAAGGACCAAAAGAAGCAGAAATTGAAGCAGATTTAAATAAAAACGGGATTAAAACCGAACGCAAAAATGGTCTTTTAATGGTTAAAGGAAAATCTGGTCATGGATCTTTACCTTGACTTGGTGTGAATGCAGCAACACATTTATTTCAAGCAATGAAAAATGTCGGAATTAAACATAAAATCGTTGATTTTATGTGTGAACATATTCACAATAATCACAATTTTTCTCAAGTATTCCCCAATATCGAAGATGAAACTGGAGTTTTAACCCAAAATTTAGGAATCATTGAGATCGAAAACGGTAAACAAAGATTAGCATTTAACTATCGAGTGCCGGTGTTCACTGAACCAAAAGAAAAATTCATTCCAAAAATTACTGAAGAAATTAAAAAATATGGTTTAACTTCAGAAGTGATGGCAGTTGAAGATTCAGTTTATGTGCCAAAAGAATCTGAAATGGTGCAAAAAATTATGAAAGTTTATCAAGAAGTAACTGGAGATTTAAAATCTCAACCCCTAGCAATTGGGGGTGGAACTTATGCTAAAGCGATGCCAGGACTTGTTGCATTTGGGGCTGAATTTGATATTAATCGTTCAACTATGCATGCCTATAATGAAAATGTTCCAATTGAAGATTTAGAAAAAATGCTTGAAATTTATACTAAAGCAATCGTGCTTTTAACTAAATAAAAATTGCTAAAAAAGCTCAAATTAAAGGGCTTTTTTTGATTATTTGGGTTATAATAATTTTATTGTGTATGACTGAACAGATATATACAAACACACTTAGGAATTCATTGATCTAGTGCCCAAATTTAATAAAAAGGGTGATTGATGTTCGAACTATTTGGAAGAATAACGAAAGGGGACATAATATGTCACAAATTTTAACAAGAGAAGAATTATCTCAAGCAGGTGTTCAATACGGACACCAAACAAAACGTTGAAATCCAAAAATGGCACCGTACATTTTTGGAGTAAACAAAAAAAATCACATTATTGATTTACAAAAAACAATGGATCAATTAGCAGTTGCTAATGGATTAATTGAAACTATCGCTAAACAAGGTGGAAACATCTTGTTTGTGGGAACAAAAAAAACTGCTAAATTAGCAGTTAAAGAAGCTGCTTTACGTTCAGGAAATTTCTATGTAAATGAACGTTGATTAGGTGGAACTTTAACCAACATGAAAACTATTTCATCAAGAATTAAAGCTTTATGAATTATTGAAAAAGAAGAAGCTGATGGAAAATTAGCTTTAAGAACTAAAAAAGAACAAATCGGAATCTTAAAAGAAAAAGCAAAACTTGAAAGAACTTTAGGTGGAATTAAGCAAATGCGTAAATTACCAGCTGTCTTAGTTGTTGTTGATCCTAAAACTGATGAAATTGCAGTTAAGGAAGCAATGAAATTAAACATCCCAGTGATCGCGCTTGTTGATACAAATATGGACCCAGACATGGTAAGTATTCCAGTTCCGGCCAATGATGATATGGCAGAATCAATCAACATTATTGTAAACAATTTTGTTGATACTTTTGCAGCAGCAACTAACTTGACAATGGTTCCTTCAGCTTTAAAAACTGTTGTGACTTTTAAACCAAGAGAAGAAGGCGAAGAACAAGGAAGAAGACCATACTACAAAAGAGATGGTGAATTCAAAAGAGATGGCGACTTTAAAAAAGATGGCGATTTCAAAAGAACTTGAAAACCAAGACCAGATAAAGATGGTAAGGAATAATTAGAGGATATTTATGGCTATTGATGTAAAAAAAATAAAAGAATTACGTGACATCACTCAAGCAGGAATGATGGATGCTAAAAATGCTTTAGAAGCAACTAACAATGATATTGATGAAGCAATTATTTGATTAAGAGAAAATGGTTTAGCAAAAGCTGCTAAAAAATCTGATCGAGTAGCTGCTGAAGGTGTAACTATTGCCAAACAAAACGATAAATATGCAATTATTCTTGAAGTAAATTCAGAAACTGATTTTGTTGCTAAAAATAAAGATTTTTTAGCTTTAATTGATGATATTGCTGATGCTTTATTACAAGCAAATGTCAACACAGTTGAACAAGCACATGAAATCAAAATTGCTAAAGGAATGTCAATTAAAGAAGCTTTAATTCACGCGACAGCAACAATTGGAGAAAAAATTGAATTAAGAAGATTTGAATTAATTGAAATTAAACCAAATCACACAATCAGTTTTTATAACCATGCAAACAGTCGTGTTTCAGTCTTATTAGATTTCGAAGGAAAAATGGATAGTGCTGATGCTTACAATGTGGCGATGCATGTCGCTGCGATGGCTCCAAAATACCGTACAATTAATGAAGTGCCAGTTGAATTTAAAGATGCTGAATTACATATCATTACTGAAAACGCTAAAGAAGATCCAAAATTACAAGGAAAACCTGAAAATGTTTTACATGGAATTTTACAAGGAAAATTATCAAAACGTTTAGCTGATATTAACTTAGCAGACCAACAATTTGTTATTGATGAAAAATTTAAAGTTGGAGAATTTTTAAAAGCTAAAAATGTTTCATTAAAAGAAATGGTTCGTTATGAAGTTGGTGAAGGAATTGAAAAAATTGTCGCTGATTTCGCAAGTGAAGTGGCGGCACAATTAAACGGAGGAAACTAACATGAACTCAAACCTATTTAGTTTAAAAAACTTAAAATCTAATCATCTATTGGCAGATATTTCTGAACACCAAACGCCATTATTGGCAATGGGAATTATTTTACTATGTGCATCATTGATTATTATTGGAGCATTTATTTACTACTTGTTTCAATTCAAACAAAGAAAATCAGAAACTAGCATTCGCAGTTCGTTAATGATTTATTTAATGATTGCAATTTCGCTTGTGGTTACCATTTTAGGAATTACAGGAATCGTGATGTACACCCAAAAAGAAGTTCTTAATATTGAAAACAATTTACTAGGAATTATGATTGGAATTTATGCAGCTGGATTTATAACTTTAGTTGGATTAATGATTTTCATTTGATTTGGTATAAATAAATTTGCCATCTCATTGACAGATGAATCAATTCTTTTCATTGGTGAAAAAATTGATTATTCTAAAATTTTAAAAATCATCAAAGATGATTCTAAAAATGCAGTATATATCAATTATGTACAAGGTAAAAGAAGTTATAGACGTCAAAAATTCAGTTTAAATTCTGCTTTTGGTGTGTGAATTGTTAAATATTCAGAATTAACTGGACACAAAGTTGAAGATGGAAATGAAGACGAATATTTCAAAGCTTTAATTAAAAGAAAATAAGCTTAAATAGGCAAAAAGGGCAGCGCCCTTTTTATTTTGTGTGCATGAATCAATAGTTAAATAGCCTTAATTATTGTTATAATATAAATAATGAAGAGGAGTTAAATGAGCTTAAAATATAAAAGAATTTTACTTAAATTAAGTGGAGAAGCCTTAAAAAGCGATGATGAAATCTATGATAAACATGCTTTAGAATCAGTTAGTCAACAAATTATCGAACTAAGCAAACAAGGTTTGGAAATTGGTGTTGTCATTGGTGGGGGGAATATCTGAAGAGGAAAATTAGGTCTTGATCTTGGTTTACCACAAATTGAAGGTGATTATATGGGAATGATGGCCACCTATATGAATGGTTTGGCCTTGGCCGGAACCTTAAACCGTTTAGGTTTTCCGAAAGTTGAAGTCTATGCATCGTTAGAATTAAAAACTGTGACAGTTTCATATAATTTTAAAGAAGCACGTCAAAAATTAAAAGAAGGATATGTTTTAATTTTTGTCGGTGGAACTGGATTCAGTTATTTTACAACTGATACAGCTTCAACAATTAGAGCGATTGAAATTGGTGCTGATGCTTTATTGATGGCCAAAAATGGTGTGGCTGGAGTTTATGAATCAGATCCTAAACACAACCCCCAAGCAAAAATGTTTAAAGAACTAACTCACAAAGAAGTGGCGGATAAAAATTTAAGAGTGATGGATTTAACAGCCGCCACTTTAGCCAAAGATGCTAATTTGCAAATCGAAGTTTTTGACATGCAAGGTGAAAACAACATTGTTAAAGTGATGAATAATCAATTAGAATCAACAATTATTAAATAAGGAGAAAGAAATGATAGAAACAACAAAAGTCTTAAATGACGTTGAAAAAGATATGAAACAAACTATTCAAGCATGAGTAGATTATTTAGGAAAAGTAAGAACTGGAAGAGCTAATGCAAGCATGTTAGACACAGTTTTGATTAATTATTATGGAACCATGACTCCCCTTAATCAAACAGCCCAAATTACAACCCCAGAACACCATTTGATTGTGGTTAAACCATACGATCGCAACATGGTTTCTGAAATTGTTGGTGGAATTCATAAGGCTGATTTAGGATTAAATCCAGTTTCAGATGCTGAAGTTGTGAGAATTAAAATCCCAACCCTAACAGAAGATTTACGTAAAGAATTAGTTAAAAAAGTGACTAAGGAATTGGAACACTACAAAGTTCGAATTAGAAATGCCCGAAGAGATGGAATTGATCTTGTCAAAAAAGATAAAGAAGTTTCTGAAGATGTGATTAAAGGAGTTGAAAAAGACATTCAACATTTAACTGATAAATACATCAAAGAATTGGATGATTTAACTAAAGCCAAAGAAAAAGACTTGTTAACAATTTAATAAACCCAAGAAAACATTGTAGAACAATGTTTTTTCTTTATAATATGAGTTAAAATATTTATATGTTTAAAAGGAGTGAATTATGAAAGTTATCGATATTTTTAGAAGTGATTTAGTCGAAATTCTAAAAGAAATGCAAGTTGATCTCGAACCCATTGTCGAGATCAACAAAGGGAAAGAAAATGGACATTTTTCAACAACTATTGCTTTAATGCTTGCAAAAAAAATGGGCAAAAATCCGAAAGATTTAGCAACAATAATTGGAGACAAATTAAGTCAAAAAGATTATTATTCATCAGTTAAAATTGCTGGAATTGGATTTATTAATGTGGAAGTGAAAACTGATTTATTATCAACAATTATTTTGAACATTATGAACCAAAAAGATAATTATGGACAAAATGAACAAAAGAATTACATCATTAATTTAGAGTTAGTTTCTGCCAATCCAACTGGTTGATTACATCTTGGTCATGCAAGAAATGCTGTGACTGGAGATACTTTAAAGCGCGTTTGAGAAAAAGATGGTTTTAATGTTCAAACTGAATATTATACAAATGATGCCGGAAATCAAATCAACGTTTTAGCTGTCACTGTTTTTGTTTATTATTTAAATATGATTGGTGTCAAAGCAGAATTACCAAGTGTTGCTTATAAGGGTGAAGCATATGATGAAGTTGCAACAATGTTTGTGGCTGAATATGGGGATAAATTTAAAGATATTAAATTCACAGATACTCAAATTTTAGATCAAGAAGCACATGATATTTTTCGATACAAATCTGTTGCCTTTTTCATGGATATTATCAAACAACAATTAAAAGATTTTGATGTTGAAATCGAACATTATTCAAGTGAACAAGAAATGTATGATAAACATGAACTTGAAAAAACTCTTGAATTATATAAAGAAAAAAATGCAACATATGAAAAAGATGGAGCGCTTTGATTAAGAACAACTGATTTTGGGGATGACAAAGATCGTGTTTTAGTCAAATCTGATGGAACATTTACTTACATTCTGCCTGATTTAGCAACACATCGTATCCGTATTGAAAGAACAAAAGCTGATAAATTAGTGAATGTTTGAGGTGGAGATCACCACGGTTACATCGCTCGTATGCGTGCTGGTTTAGCTTTACTTGGAGCACGTCCAGACATTTTAGATATTGAAATGTGTCAAATGGTTCGTCTTGTTAAAGACGGACAAGAATTTAAAATGTCTAAACGTAAAGGGACAGCCATTTGAATGGTTGATTTAATTGAATTGGTTGGAAAAGACGCTTTAAGATATATGTTAGCTTCAAAATCTAGTTCATCACATATGGAATTAGACATTGGATTAATTCAACAAAAAACTAGTTCAAACCCAGTTTATTATGCCCAATATGCAACAGCGAGATGTAATTCAATTCTAAATCAAGCAAAAGAAAAAAACATCCAACCAAAATTTGAAAAAACCACATTGTTAAATCATGAAAAAGAGATTCAATTATTGATCACTTTGGATAATTTTTCAGACATCGTGCGAATTGCTTCAAAAAATAAAACTCCACATTTAATTTGCGAATATATTCAATTAATTTCAAAACAATTCCATTCATACTATTCAGATACTAAAATTATTAATGAAGAAGAAATGGAACTAACTCAATATAGATTAGGATTCATCCAAAGTATTTTACAAGTTTTTAAAAATACTTTTGATTTAATCGGAATTGAAGTTATGACAAAAATGTAACAGGAGCATCAATGCATTTATTCAATTGAGACTTATTAATAATCAAACCAATATTTATTTTTATTGGTGTTTTTTTAATCTTTTTTCTGGCGAAAAAAGAAAAAGAAAATAAATTTTGATGATTATTTTATCTTGAAACATTAGCAATTTGAATTGTTAATGGTTTTGTTGTTAGACTTAACCTTTTACAAGTAGGAATCGCCACAATGAATATGACAACAATTGCAATGATCATGTTTACCATTTTTGCCAGTTCTTATCTAATCGGAATTATTTTAAAACCATTAGCAGTTTGATTAACTTATAAAGTTCAAAATCGAAGAGTTTGAATGTGAATGGGAATTATGACCACCTTTTTGGCATTAATTTTGGCCTCAACTTTCATCAATCAACAACCCCCAATTTGAATCTTGGTGATTTCAACCTTATTGATTGGGTTTTCAATTTCCACCCAAACACTATATTTTTTATTACCAAATGAACAATTTTATTATCGTTTATTTCCCATTTTTACAAGTTTGAAAATGGGAATGGTGACTAGTTTGGGTGGTTACATTGGAATTTTCTTATTTGATTTCAATATTTTATTGTCTGGTTTTCAAGAAGTTTCGATAACGAACTTACATAATGTTAGTTTTGCTCTGGTGATTACAATGATGTTTTTACTGATCGGTACATCTTTTGTTTTGTCATTCTTTAATTTAGAAAGAACCAAATTCATTGATGCATTTGAATCGAACATTCGCAAAGAATTACAACCTTACAATAAAAAAATTCTTTTTTTAATTGTTTTGGCAGCTTTTTGATTAGGAACGATATCTGGTTTAATCCAAAACAATTTAATTAATTTAACCATTGCTGGATCGCTCAAACAAAATGGATATAGTGAATCTTTCATCTATAGTTTAGTTTCTTTTAATCATGATGCATTTCTGGTGCCGGGTTTCTTATTTGGATACTTACTATATCGAATCTTTTTCAAAAAAATGACAATTATTCAAACTTTGTTAGTCTTATTTGTGGTTTCAGGCATTTTTGCGATTGTTGCTAGTTTTACAAATTCTTGAGAAATTATGATTTTTACAAATTTCATTTTTGGAATTTCCATTTCCATAACCTTTTATTTATTGATTGGATATTCAATGATGTGAAATTATCGCAACAAAGGTTTATTAATCACTGGTTTTGTTGTTGCAGCTGACATGATGGGACTATTTTTAGTGCAAATTATTTTAACAATTATCAAATCATCACTTTTCGCAGACTTTGGTCAAATAACCTCAATTCAAAGTATCCTCAACGCTGATGCTAATACAATTTCAACGTTTTTAACTCAAACTGATGGCTTTTTATCAATCATTTATGCGATCGTCTTTACCTTAATTGCTTTCTATTGCATCTTTATTCTTTTATGATTCAAACAATTTTTAGCTGAAATGAACGATATTAAAAAAGGTACTTTAAAAATGGCGGTTATTGAGAAAAAAATTATGATCACCAAAATCAAAGAAAAAATTATCGAAATCGATAACTAATCAAAAGTTGATTAGTTAACTCGCTACACATTCAAAGGAGAACAAAATGAGATTAAAAAGATTTATTGCTTCATTTCTAAATATATTTTTAGTTTTAGTGAATCTTGTATTTTTAATAATGGAACAACCACCAATTGGCGAACAAATTATGCATGTGCAAATTCCTCGCTTTCGCGAAAAACAACTTGTGTTTGGAATCATTGCATTTTTAACATGACTTTCAATTGTTTGTTGAATTGCAAACATTTATTTTTGAGCTAAAAATCAAGATTCAATCCCCACCCAATTGTTCAATAGGTATGTAAAATAATTCCTTCAACCAGCATTGAAAGGAATTCTAAAAATGTCGTTCAAATGCTTGGTCATGTGAGTGATTGCATACTTTTTAAGAATAAAGTTTATAATTAAAATATGAATAAACAAACCGATAAAATAATTGCTCAATTAGAGATAGTTATCACCTATTTAAAAACCAAAAAATATGAAGAAATTGAAATTTTAAAAATTAAAAAAATTTTAGTTTCGGCGATTGATTTTTTAATCATCGAAAATAATGACTTCGTTTATCTTCTTGATCAAGAAGATAAACGCAATGGGTTAGATTTAAATTTCTTTGTGAATGCTAAAAATAAAAAGCTAATGCCTTTTGAAGATGTTGTTAAAATCCTTTATTATTTAAAAACAATTTTTGCCATGTTTGTCACTTATGTTCCTGAGTATTTTAATTATTATATTTATTCAGAAATCAAATATATGATGATGTATTACATCAAAGAAACAATTGATGATCCTAAAATTGAGGCAATCAATAAAAAACACAAAAGTTCAGATATTTATTTTCATAAACAAATTGCTTTGTTCAAATATATTTATTCAATGTATGACAAATTCTTATATATTAATTTACAAGTTGGTAAAAAAATGGAATTGAACAACGATGATGAAGACAAATATTATAGATTTAGTGCAGATTTTTTAAACTCATCAAGACCCTTAATTAAAGACGGGATTATGCTACGAAAATTTGAAGTATTTTTAAAATCTTTATATCGAAGTAGTTCGTTTCACTACATTCGAATTTTAAGAAATAACTTAGAACACAATTTTATTAATCCTGAAACAAAATTCAATTATGGTTTACAAACCCAGTTATTGTTTGTGATGTTGATGCGAATTGTGTTGGAAATTGAGTTTGATTTCAAACGCGATAGTGAAATATATGATTTATTATCAAAAAATAACCTTAAAAATGGTATAAATAATTAGAAAAGGCAACGACATGAAACATTGAGATGAAATTAAAATAGGTAACTTCTTAGGGCCATTAGATCTATTATTAACGATGGTTCGTGAAAAAAAGATTAACATCATGGATGTTAATCTAATTGAATTAGCGGATCAATATATTATGTATATTCAAAAACAACAATCACTAGACATTGAAATTGCGAGTGAATATTTAACAATGGCTGCTCAATTAATTGAAATGAAATCACAATTATTACTCCCAAAAGAAGTTGATTTTTTAGAAGAAAATAATTTATATGATGACTTCTTACAACAATTAACACAATATGAACAAATAAGAAGTGTGACTGATTTTTTTGTTAAAAAACAAGAAGACTATTACTTGTCATTTTCAAAAACTAAGTCAAAAAATAAATTTTCTTCAACTAAAAATCTTGAAGCAAATATTGATGAAACATTGATTGAACCATTAACAATTGATATGGATGCATTTGCTCAAATTTTCAAAAATGCGATGGCCCGTTCAACAATCCAAGATGAAGATTTTTCAGAACTAGAAGAAGAATACTTCAACACAATTACAACTGATGTGATTTCCCCACACGAAATCACACAGATGATTTTAAGGGTGATGAAAACTGATCAAATGCGAAGATGAAGATTGGAAGAATTAATTACAAAAGATATTTTAAATTTAAAAAATTTAATCTCAACGTTTTTAGCGGTTCTTGACATCGTGCGGAATCAGGTCGCAATTATTGAACAATCAGATCAAACCTTATTTATCGAATTTAGTGCAGCAGCACTAAAAGATCAAACCTTAGTAGAGCAATTGGAGAATAGAAATTATGATGAACAAGAATAAATTAATGGCAATCATTGAAGGAATGCTTTTCATTTATGGAGATGAAGGTGTTGCATTAATGGATTTAGAAACAGTTTTAGACCACGAAAAACCCTCTGATATTAAAGAAGCAATTAAAAGTTTAGAAGATAAATATCTAAACGATGAAGCGTCTGCTTTTTCAATTCAAAAATTTAGTACAAACAAATATCGTCTTCAAACTAAAAAAGATTTACACGAGTGATTTGCTAAATTAGAAGATGTTGAAGTTCAATCTAAATTATCAGTTTCTTCAATTGAGGTGTTATCAATTATTGCTTACAAAGGTCCGATTTCTAAAAATCAAATCGATCATATTCGTGGATTAGATTCAACATATCAAATCTACAAATTGAAGGATCGTAAACTGATTAGAAGTGTTGGTAAAACTGAAGAAACCCGCGCTAACTTATATGCAATTACAGAAAACTTTTTCAAATTATTTAATCTAGCCGGAGGTAAAGAAATTTTACCTAAAATTAGTGATGATGAGATTCAAGAAGAAGTGGTAACTAAAAAAGCAAAACACAAAACTTCTGGAACTGGCATTTTTAATGCCGCAGATTTCTCAGAAGAACAAAACGAAAATATGGAAGAATTGTTTGGTACAAATTAATGAATAATAAAGAACAAGAACGCTTACAAAAAGTCATCGCTAATCGTGGTGGGGCTTCAAGAAGAGCGACTGAAAAAATGATTGAAGCTGGTAGGGTTAAAGTTAATGGGGTCGTTGTCACTCAATTAGGGACTAAAGTTGATGTGGATGCTGAAATTACAATCAACGACCAACCAGTGATTGATAATAAAGAAAAATACTATTTCTTATTCAACAAACCAAGACGTGTCATTTCAACAATGTATGATCCTAAAAAAAGAAAAATTGTTGCTGATTTTTTTCAAGATGTTGAAGCAAGAGTTTATCCTGTTGGTCGATTGGATTATGATGTTTCAGGTTTAATCATTATGACCAACGATGGAGATTTCGCTAATTTTGTAATGCACCCAAAATATGAATTTTTAAAAACTTATCAAGCACTTTGTGATGGGCCAGTTTCAAAAGAACAAATTCGTAATTTGTTAAAAGGTGTGATTATTGATGAAGATTATAAAACTAGTGCTGTAACAGCTAGAATGGCCAATTACAACAAAGAACGCAACCATTCAATTATTGAATTAACAATTGCCGAAGGACGCAAACACCATGTTAAAAAAATGTTAGCAGCTGCTGAAATTCAATTATTAAAATTAAAAAGAACCCAAATTGAATTTTTAACTGATGAAGGTTTAGAAGTTGGTGAATATCGTTCACTAACTCCTCATGAAATTAAAAGATTTTATGGAATCTATCATGCCGTTAAAAGAAAAGGTGATTAATTGTTCATTTTGAACAATTTTTTTGTTTAATTTTTACATAATAACATAATTGATACTTAAACCACTTAAATATATGTAAAAATTAAAAAAACAAAGCATTGAGATATGTAATTAATGAAACCTTAATTAGATCGGAGCACAATATGAAAATCGCCATTTTTGGAACAGTGGGAGCTGGTAAAACAACAATCGTCAATTTAATTGCTAAAAAATATGGCCATCAAATTTTTGCTGAACCCATTGCTGAAAATCCTTATTTTGATGATTATTATCGTGAGATGAAACCATTTGCTTTTAAGATGCAAATTTATATGTTAACTGCAAGAATTCAACAATTAACTCAAGCTCAAAACTTAAGTAATGTGATTTTTGATCGCACAATTTTAGATAATCCTGTTTTTGTCAAAACCAACCATGATTTAGAAACAATGAACAATCCTGATTTTAAAACTTATAATGATTTTTATGACCATGTAATCATTCCTTGAATCAGTCAAAGACAAGATTTTGATTTAGTAATTTATTTAAAAGTATCAACTGATAAAGCGATTGAAAGAATTCATAAACGTGGAATAAAAGCAGAACTTCAATTACCAAAAAAGTTTTGACAAACACTCAATAAAAATTATGATAAATATTTTAAAATTTGAAAAAATTATTTTAACTTTGTCGTGATTGACGCAACAACTGATGATTTGAATTTAAAAATGGATATTATTTACAAAAGCATTGCTGAAATTGAAACCAAAATTCAAAATAACTAAAAAACGAATTTTAAGAAATAGAACTTATGAATAGACATCAAAAAAACTAGCAACTTGCTAGTTTTTTCGTTTGAATCTATTTTGTCATTCTATATCTAAAAAGAAAGAATGATCCAATAATAATCATAATAAATATAGCGGCATAAACAACAATCGCAATAACCGGATTAAAAATTTGGCTTTTAATTTCTAATTCAATTAAATTTGAAGTATTGTTAAAAATTTTAGGTTCTTTTTCTGTACGTGTTTTTAGTTCTACAACAACTTCTTTATTTAATCATGAATAAGCGAAATTTTTTTGTTCAAAACGATTGCCTAAGATTTCACTACCAAAATAATTGTAATTAAGAATCCTATTAAACATAGTTCAAGGGTTAAGATACAAACTAACTTTAGCACGAGAATAATAGCTTTCTAAATTCATTTGAGATGTTGGCAGATTAATTGTTGAATTAATAACTTTAATAAAAGCTGTTTGATACATTCTAGCTCCAAGCGAAATGTTGACATTTTTTAATCATTCGTTTTTGACATCAAAATTTTCTCCCAGTCTTAAATTTCAATCTTTTCAATTATATAAATTGTCTAAAGAACTACCATCAAAAATAATAAACGAGTCCTTAACCACTCTATTGATAAGGTTGTAGAATTCTTTTTTTTCTTCGTTTGCATCTTCATTTAATGTTTTCATTAAAGCATTAAATCCATTTGGACCATCGTAGTTAAATTTGAATTTATCATTAACATATCAATCTTTTTTAGTAAAATAAAAACTTTGTTCTCAAATATCTTTCCGATATTTATTTTGAAGATTATAAACACCAAGTTCTAATTTTTGTTTCTCTTTTACAAATTTCAGATGTTCAAAAAGAGGGTTACCATTTAAATTTGGGTTTGTTTTATATGTGGTAAATCCATTTCCATCAAATTCAGTTATAAGTCCAGAAATAGCGATATCATAGATTTGTTCCTCGTTCAATGGTTCTCATCGTTCATCATTGTTCGATTTTTTCAAAATTGAACCATACAAACCACCATAACTATCAAGCATTTTTTGAGTAAAACCATTTTCATATTTTTTTGTTAAATTATGAACTTCGTCAGCAATTAAATATGCTTCATAATCTCTATATATTTGACGTGGATCTGAAAATTTAACAACATGATTACCAGTTATTTGTTCAAATGAAGCGATCACCGGTGTCATTGCTGCTAAGAAAAATGTTAAAAAGCCAAAAATTCCCATAAATATATTAGAACCAAATATCGCCACTATTAATAATATTGCAGTTAAAATTATATCGTATAGAAAAACCCCAATAAAACCAATCGAAAAATTAAATAAAATTGGTGGCAAAATACTTGATGGACTAATACCTGCAAATAAAAGAATTGATAATGTACAAAATATATAGAATCCAATTGTTCAAGATTTTGAAAGCAGAATTCTTTCAAAAAACATTTTGCCTTTAGAAATTCCGCTTCGTATTTCTAAACTCATAGTTCCATCTTTTGTAGAATTAGAAAAATATTTACTAAAAATAAATAAATTTATGACTGTAATTTGAATAAACCCCAAAATATATATCAATATTTTTAACACACTTGCTTTGAAATCTATGGCACTAGAATTTCCAATTAATTCAAATGTAAAAACAGATAATAGTATAATGATGATTAATGAAAATATTGTTGAAGTAATTCATAATAATTTAGATTTTAAAGTTGATCGATAAAAATATTTAAATATTGTTAATTGCATATTATTCTTTATCCTCATTTTTTAAAATATCAACTAATGAAGATACATTAGGTTTATTATCTTGATTTTTTTGATTGATATCTTTAATTTGTTTTCTTGAATGAGTAACATAATCTTTATATAATACTTCTAATTTTCCATCTTTAATAAGGGAATAATTATTGTCATAAACAATTTGCCCATCTTTAATTAAGACTACTTTATTAATTAAATTTTCCATCTCATCAATAATATGACTCGTGATAATAATTGAAATTTTTAAATCGTTTGCCAACGTTTTTAATATTTCTTGAAATTCCATTCTTGCATCAACATCTAAATTAGCAGTTGGTTCATCTAAAGCGATGATTTTAGGATTAGTTACTAAAACACTTAATAATAATGCTCGTTTTTGTTGTCCAGCAGAAAGTTTGGTAAATTTACTTTTTCTCAGTTCTTCTAATTTTAAAAATCTAATTAATCTTTCTAATTTCTCGGTATATTCTTTAGGTTTAATATCTTTTAATTCAGCTGAAAATTTAGCAAATTCAATAATATTAAAATGTTTGGGATAGTTATTTTGATCTGGAAAAAAAGCCATTTGTTTCAAATGCTTATTTTCTAATGGTTCCCCATTAATTAAAATTTGACCACTTTGTGCAGTATATTCTTTAAAAAGTGTCTTCAATAAAGTTGTTTTACCAGCTCCATTATTACCTATTAGACCAACAATATTATTTTCTTTTGATATATCAAAAGAAATATTTTGAATGCCTCTGCCTTCTTTGAAAAGTTTTGTTATTTCTCTAAATTCAATAACCGGATTATTATTTTCTAAGTAATTCAATTGAGTCCACCCTTAATAAGACGAAAACCTTGATTTGATCAGGTTTTTGCCCTCCTAAATTTCCCAATTCAATAGAAACTGGTTCTGATTCAATTTTGGTTAAATTAACTTTTTCCTTTTGAACAAACTTTGCTAAATTGTTTGTTGTTTTTGAAATAGTATGAATAGGAAGTACATTGTTATTTTGTTGTGTTGTAATATGTGTAGTTGTTAAAACTGGAGAGACTCCACTTATAGACAACATTGTTAATAATAATTTGGTCATATATCGTTTCTTTCTCAGAGTCTAATAGAAAAATGTCTAATATCAATTTATCTAAATCTCTTGGTTTTATCTTATATTATAAAATTTATTATTTGCGCATATTTTTATAAAAAAAGCAAGAAATTCAAAATAAAAATCTTAAATTAAATCAAAAAATTGATAAAAATGCCAAATAATAGCATTTTTATCAATTAAAATTAGGTTTTGAGTTTTATTTTATTAATTCAAAATCTTCATTTAGTGTTCTTTTTTCATTTTTAAATTAAAGATGAAAAATGTTCCAATAGTTATTAAAATCAGTATTAACCCATACACAACAATTGCTATAATTGGGTTAAAAACTTTATCTTTAATTTCTAGTTTTACAAAATTAGAAGAATTTAGGTCATTAAAAATTTCATTTTTACCTTCTTTGTTATTGTTAAGTTCGAGAATTACTTCTTTATCTACTCATGATTTATTAAATGCTTCTTGTTCTATTCTATTTCCAATAAGATCATCACCATAATAGTTAGCACTCAGTATTTTATTGAACATAGTTCAAGGATTCATATATGAATCAATTTTTGTTTTGTAATAATAAGTACTTAAATCTTGTTCTACATTATTTTGATTGACTGGATAAGGTAAGTTAATGGCTGAATTTATTGCTTTAATAAAAGCTGTTTGATACATTCTAGCTCCAACTGTAATAGTTACGTTCTCTAATCACTTGTTCTTGTCTTGTTCGTTTGAACCATTTTTATTGATAATTATATTTCAATCATCTCAGTTTCTTGAATCTAAAAACATGTGATCACCATTAAATATTACAAAAGAATTTTTAATAATTCTATCAATAATTTTATAAAATTCTTTCTTTTCTTGATCTTGTTCATTTTCGTTTAATTTTTTATATAAGTTATTAAAACCGTATTTTGAATCAAAAGCAAAATCAAATTTTAGATTAGGTCTTGATGGAGTAATTGTGTGATAGAAACTTTTTTCTCAAGTTTTTTCCCCGTAGTAATTAGATGAGTTATAAACTTGTTGAGGAAAAATTCCCTTTACGTCATTTAAATGTTTCAAAATGTCACTATTTTTAAATTCATTATTATCATTGTATTTATAATGACGTCCTTTGTTATCTCTATCAATTCCATCCGTAAACTCAGTTAAAAGACCAGAAATACCAATGTCATAAATTTCTTTTTCAGTCAATGGAACATACTTATCACTTGCAGTGCCATTATAATTCTTTCTTCATGATATTGAATCTTTTAAACTAGGGTAAGAATTTAACATTTTTTCAGTAAATCCACCAGGATTTTTATTTGCTAAAGTTCTTACATCATTTGCAATTATGTATGATTCATAATCATTATATGCTTTTTTAGAAGTTGTATAATGACTAGTTCATGTTTTATCAATCATTTGTCCAATTGATGGAACTAGTGGAGTTATACCACTTAATAAAAAGATTAAAACTCCGAACATTCCTAGGGAAAGATTTAAACTAAATGTTGACAAAGTAGCCAATATTGCTGTTAAAAATAGATCATACAAGAATACAACAATGAAACCCACTGATAAATTCATAAGAAAGGTTGAATAAACCAAAGAAGAAGTTGATAAACCAAAAATTAAAACAATCATTGTGAAAAAAATATACATTCCAATTGTTCATGCTTTGGATAAAAGTATTCTTTCAAAAAATATTTTAGTTTTAGAAATACCACTTCTAATTTCAAGACTCATAGTCCCATCTTTTTTAGAATTAGAAAAATATTTAGAAAAGATATAAAGGTTCATTGCTGTTATTTGAGCTATCGCTATTAAAAATAAGAGAATCATTTCCAAAGAAGATCATTGAGTTAAAACGATCGAATCTCCTTGCAATGCAAATGTGAAAATTGATAATATAATCAAAAAGATTAACCCAAACAAAACAGAACTAATTCACAAGAATTTAGATTTTAAAGTTGATCGATAAAAATATTTAAAAATTGTTAATTGCATCATTATTCTTTATCTCCGCCCTGTAAAATATCCACTAATGAAGATACATTAGGTTTATTATCTTGATTTTTTTGATTGATATCTTTAATTTGTTTTCTTGAATGAGTAACATAATCTTTATATAATACTTCTAATTTTCCATCTTTGATAAGGGAATAATTATTGTCATAAACAATTTGCCCATCTTTAATTAAAACTACTTTATTAATTAAATTTTCCATTTCATCAATAATATGACTTGTAATAATAATTGAAATTTTTAAATCGTTTGCTAATGTTTTTAATATTTCTTGAAATTCCATCCTCGCATCAACATCTAAATTAGCAGTCGGCTCATCTAAAGCGATGATTTTAGGATTAGTTATTAAAACACTTAGTAATAATGCTCGTTTTTGTTGTCCAGCAGAAAGTTTGGTAAATTTACTTTTTCTTAGCTCTTCTAATTTTAAAAATCTAATTAATTTTTCTAATTTCTCAGCATATTCTTTAGGTTTGATGCTTTTCAATTCAGCTGAAAATTTTGCAAATTCAATAATATTAAAATGTTTGGGATAGTTATTTTGATCTGGGAAAAAAGCCATTTGTTTCAAATGCTTATTTTCTAATGGTTCCCCATTAATTAAAATTTGACCACTTTATGCAGTATATTCTTTAAAAAGTGTCTTCAATAAAGTTGTTTTACCAGCCCCATTGTTTCCGATTAAACCAACAACATTATTTTCTTTTGAGATATCAAAAGAGATGTTTTGAATACCCCTACCTTCTTTAAAAAGTTTTGTTATTTCTCTAAATTCAATAACTGAGTTAGTTTCTATATTTTTATTCAATTTAAATGTTCCTTCTATGAATTTACTAGTTAATTATTAGCAAACTCTCTAACTTATTTTACATTATTTGAAAAATTTTCCAAATGGGCATTTTTATAATCAAAAAATGCACTTTTTCAGTTCTAAATTTTCTTATGAAATGTTATTATAGATATTGAAACCATTTCGATGTTTATCAATATTAAAAACAATAAAGTGAATAGCATAATCAAACCAATAACTTTATCATAAAACCAAATTCAAAGGAGAAAAGCAAATGAGAATAGCAATTTTTGGAACAGTCGGGGCTGGGAAATCAACAGTCTCTAATTTAATTTCTGAAAAATATGGATATGAAATTTTTCCTGAACCAATTGAACAAAATCCTTATTTTGAGGATTATTATCGTGATATGAAAGCACATGTCTTTAAAATGCAAATTTATATGTTGACTGCTCGCAGTCAACAATTAACTCAAGCTAAAGCTTTGAAAAATGTAATTTTTGATCGCACAATTTTAGAAGACCCAATTTTTGTTAAAGTTAACCATGATTTAGGAACAATGAATGATATTGATTTTAAAACATACAATGATTTTTATGAACAAGTGATTATTCCTTCACTTGGTAGTCGGAATGAATTTGACTTAGTGATTTATTTAAAAGTTACAACTGATAAAGCAATTGAACGAATTAAAGAACGTGGGATCAAAGCAGAATTACAAACCCCAAGACAATATTGAGAAACATTAAATAAACGTTATGATGATTATTTTAATTTAAGAAAAGAACATTTTAATTTTGTGGTTATTGATGCTAACACTGATGATCTAAATTCAAAAATGGATTTGATTTATAAAAACATTGATAATCTCCAAAATAAACAATAATTAGTGGAAAATTTTCTATTTAAAATAGAAAATTTTTTTTAGAAAATAAAACACCTTTACTTCTACTCAAATTCAAACCACAATCATCTTAGAGGTTGTAAAATACTGAAATTATAGTCATAACTTTATGATGTTTTTTAATCTCGTAAACTATTCAAGTGTAAGAAGGAGAAACTATGAAAAAAGTTTTAATTACAGGAGCAAATGGTCAAGTTGGAAATGAATTTACAGCAAGACTTAGAAAAGATTTAGGAAAAGATAATGTGATTGCCACAGATATCAAAATTAAACCAGATAGTGCTAATGCCACAGAAGGTATTTTTGAAGAATTAGATGTCACTGATGTCAAACGTTTTAGAGAATTAGCCCATAAATACAAAGTTGATGCAATTATTCATTTAGCATCATTATTGTCAGTGAGTTCAGAAAAGGACCCTGTTTTTGCATGAAGTTTGAACACAGGTTCAATTATTAATGGATTGGAAATTGCAAAAGAATTGAAAGCACAATTCTTTTTCCCATCTTCAGTTGCAGCATATGGAGTTGATGCTCAACCACGTTTTAATACACCACAAGATACATTTATGCATCCGATCACAATTTATGGAGCAAGTAAATATGCTGGTGAAATGCTTGCCAATTACTATCACTGAAATCACGGAGTTGATGCTCGTTCAGTCCGTTTTGGACGTTTGGTTTCATATAAAGTGAGACCTGGTCAAGGAGCTACAGATTATGCTGTAGCAATTTATTTTGATGCGATTGAAAAAGGTAGTTATGAATGTTATTTACGTCCAGATACAATGTTGGACTTTATGTATGTCGATGACGCAGTTGATCAAGTTTTAAAATTTTTAAATACTGACGAAAAGAAATTAACCCACCGCAATGGATTTAATGTGACAACTTTCTACGCAACCCCAGAAGACATTGCTGCTTCAATCAAAAAATTTATTCCTGATTTTAAAATCACGTATAAATTAGACCCGGTTCGTCAAGCAATCGCTGATTCATGACCTCAACATATGGATGACAGTTGAGCAAGAAAAGAATGAGGTTTAGATCCAAAAATTGGTTTGGATCAAATGACTGAAATCATTTTAACTAATTTAAGAATCAAATTAAAAAATGAGGGGGCAAAATAATTTTTAAAATTTATATCTAGTATAAAATTCAAAAATTATTTGATAAAAATATTATGAATTTTCAAAAATTGATAGAAGCAACATTTCAAAATTTTGCTTTTTGATCAGTTTTGCTTGCCGCCATTGTCATTATTGGTGTTGGTTATTTTATTGAAAAGAAAAAAATCATCGCCAGTGGGTGAGAAAAGGTTTTAAGTCGAATTGATTTAGTTATTGCCATCCCAGCTTTAGCTTTAAATAGTTTTATGGTTGATACCAAAGGAATTGAAATTGGAGAAATCTTAATCATCATTTTGATTGGTTTTGTCTTTTATGTTCCAATGACATTTTTAGCAAAATATTTCTTTTTAAAATCGAATATGTCCAGAACCTTGAGTTTAAGTATGGTTGTGGTGCTTCCAGCTGGTTTATTTTTTGGATTTCCAATTTTAAATGCAGCATTTTCAAGTGCCCAAGATCAAAAAGTGATTGGAATTATCACTAGTGTCTTTCAAATTTCATTTTGAATCTTTTTAGCAACTGCTGCTCAACACTTTTTTCAAAAACCAATTATTGAAAAAACTGATAATCTAGCAGTTGCTCATGAAAGAAAATATAAATTTACTTGAAATTGAAAATCAATCAAGCCATTTATTAGTAACCCAGTTTTAGGAGCATCATTAATTGGATTTACATTATGGATTTTCCAATTAATTCCAGGAATTGATTTTGTTCCGAGTTTAGCTGACCCAAGCAAATATGTTTCGATCACTAGATTTGATCAATACATTCCAGGATTTGACAAAATTTTAAAATTAATTAGTGCTCTAGCTGCTCCACTTGCTTGATTAGCAATTGGAGTAACAATTGGTAAAGTTGTTTGAAAAGTTGCTTTAAAACAAAAAATAGTTTGATATGCAGTGGGATTAAAAAACATCTTAGTACCATTTATTTTCTTCTTGATCACTGCATTCTTTGCATGAATCGGAAAAGCGAGTGGAGGATATAGAATTACTATTATGTCTTATATGGCAATCATGTCGATCATTGCTTCTCCAACAGCCACCGCGCTAGTTAGTTATGCAATTTTAAACAAACGAGAACCTGAATTAGTCTCTCAAAGTATTTCATTTTCAATTCTATTCTCATTTATAAGTCTTCCTTTATGGATGGTTTTTGGGACAAGTTTAGCACTTGAAATGAATGTTTTCTTAGCATAAAACAATTTAAAATTTAAAGTAAATTAAGGAGAAAAAAATGAAGAAATTCATTAATAAAATTGAGGACATTGTCACTGAAGTAATTGATGGATTAGTGCTAGCTAATCCCGAAATTTTAAGTCATGTCCCAAATACAAAAGTTATTACAAGAAAAAATATTAATAAAAACAAAGTCGCAGTTATTTCAGGTGGAGGTTCAGGACACGAACCTTCTCATGGTGGATTTGTCGGAATCGGAATGTTAGATGCCGCTGTTTTTGGTGAAGTATTTACATCCCCGGGTCCAGATCGAATTTATGATGGAATTCAAGCTGTTGTTGGAAAACCTGGTGGTTTATTATTGGTTAAAAATTATACTGGTGATACCATGAATTTTGCCATGGCAGAACAAATGGCCAAAGATGATGGGTATAATATCGAAACAGTAATCATCAATGATGATATCGCTTTAGTAAATTCTGATTCAACAACTGGAAAACGCGGAATTATCGGAACACTTTTTGTGCAAAAAATTGCTGGAGCAGCTGCTGAATCTGGTTTAGATTTACAAGAAGTTAAACGTATTGCTCAAAAAGCTGTTGATAATACAGCTTCATTTGGAATTAGTTTAAGTGGTTCAACAGTCCCAGCAAACGGCAAACCTGGTTTTATTGTTCCAGATGGAGAAATGGAAGTTGGTTTAGGAAATCATGGCGAACCTGGACTGCGTCGTGAAAAACAAAAATCTGCAGATGAATCTGCAGAGATGATTATGAAAAATATTGATCAATATTTAAATCTAAAAAAAGGTGATGAAGTCGCTTTGATTGTCAACGGACTTGGTGGAACACCAATGATGGAATTAAATATTCTTGCTAGAAAAGCCATCAAAATTTTACAAGCAAAAGAAGTTAAAATTTTTAAATCATTTGTTGGAGTTTATATTACTGCTATTGATATGGCTGGATTCTCATTTTCAGTCATTCGATTAGATGATGAATTAAAAAAATTCTTAAAAGCAAAAGTTATCACAAGTTCATTGGTTGGGATTGAATAAATGTTAATTGATTTTCTTTTGTCTTATAATTAAAAGGAGTTTTTCCTAAATAAATGGTTTATTCAGGAAAAATATCCATTTAAAATAAAATTATTTAAACAAAATTAAGGAGAATAAGATGAAAAAATTTATTAACAAAATTGATGATATTGTAACTGAAGTAATTGAAGGTTTGGTTTTGGCTAACCCTGAAATCCTAAGTAACATACCAGATTCAAAAGTAATTACACGTAAAAGCATCAACAAAAATAAGGTTGCACTTATTTCTGGAGGAGGTTCAGGACATGAGCCAGCTCATGCAGGATTTGTTGGGACTGGTATGCTTGATGCTGCTGTTTTTGGGGAAATATTTACATCCCCAGGACCAGATCGTATTTATGATGCAATCAAAACCGTTGTTGGAAAACCTGGTGGGTTAATACTTGTGAAAAATTATACAGGTGATGTCATGAATTTTGAAATTGCAGCAGATATGGCAAAAGATGAAGGAATTAATCTCGAAACAGTAATCATCAATGATGATATTGCTTTGGAAAATTCAACATCAACAACCGGAAAACGCGGAATTATTGGAACAATTTTTGTTCACAAAATTGCTGGAGCAGCTGCTGAAGCTGGTTTGAATTTACAAGAAGTTAAACGCATTGCTCAAAAAGCTATTGATAACATCGCATCATTTGGTGTGAGTTTAAGTGGATGTACAGTTCCAGCTAGTGGTAAACCAGGATTAATTGTTCCGGATGGAGAAATGGAAGTTGGTCTAGGAATTCATGGTGAACCTGGGTTGCATCGTGAAAAACAGAAAACTGCAGATGAATCTGCAGAAATCATTATGCAACATATCGATCAATATTTAAACCTTAAAAAAGGAGATGAAGTTGGATTAATTGTCAATGGACTTGGTGGAACACCAATGATGGAATTAAATATTCTTGCCAGAAAAGCGATCAAAATTTTACAAGCAAAAGAAATTAAAATTATCAAGTCATTTGTTGGTAATTATATGACTGCAATTGACATGGTTGGTTTTTCATTTTCAGTGATCAAATTAGATGCTGAATTGAAAAAATTCTTAAAAGCAAAAGTTGTAACAACCGCAATGGTTGGAATGGAATAAAAATGAATTATATAAGTGTTATTAAAAAAATATTGGATAAATTAGATGAGCACAAAAGCTTACTTAATGACCTTGATCAAGCAATTGGTGATGGAGATCATGGAACAAATATGGTGAGAGGTTTTCAAGCCGTTGTTGATGATGAACAAAACCTTAAAGATCTTGAACCAAGTGTTTTATTCAAAAAAATTGCCTTAATTTTAATGTCAAAAATTGGTGGTAGTTCAGGACCTTTAATTGGAACCTTTTTCATCAATTTAGGTAAAACTTGAACAGGTCTATCACAAACTGAAATTGCTCATGCATTTCATGCTGGGGCGATGAGTTTACAACAATTTGGTAAAGCAGAACTTGGTGAAAAAACAATGGTTGATGCATTAAATCCAGCTGTTGATGCTCTATCAAATAATGTTAATCTACCAATGAAAGCGTTTTTTGAACAAGGATATCTTGCAGCTAAAATTGGTGCTATAAACACTAAAGAAATGGTTGCTAAAAAAGGGCGAGCATCATATCTTGGACCCAGATCTGTTGGTCATGTTGATCCAGGTGCGCAATCAATCGCTTTTATTTTTGAAGCACTTTATGAGGTAGTGTAATGGTTGATATTTTAGTAGTATCTCATTCTGAGGATTTAGCAAAATCAGCAATTGAATTATTAAGTGAAATGAAAACCGAAGATTTTCAATTAACTTATTATGGTGGAATTTTCGATCAGAACCAAAAAGTTTTTGGTTCTGATCCAACGCTAATTGCTGAAAAAATTGAAAAAACTTATCATAAAAATGATCTTTTAATTATTTGTGATTTAGGTTCTTCATATATGAATAGTGAAATGGCACTTTCATTTTTACCAAGTGAAATTGAAAAACACATTTTAATTCATCATGGGCCCTTTTTCGAAAGTTTACTAATCGCTATTGTTAATAATCAAGAACATTTTACAGGTCAACAATTAAGTGAATTGATTAGTTTAGAAACAAAACAAATGTATTAATAAAATATCGATTAAAACAGAATTTTTTGTTAAAAAAATTGTATCTATTTAAGATCAAAATAGTTCTCTTTGTATCCAAAATTAAGACAATAAATTATTTATTGTTCTCATGATACAAAGAGAATTTTTTATATCAAATTCTAACAAAAAAATAATGATTAAGTTATAATAATTTACACATAAATTAAGATATAGAAATGTCGAACAAGGTAAATTAATGAATCATTTAGCAGAATATATTGTCGCTCTATTAGTGAGTGTTATTTTAATGGGATCACTTTTTGTTTTTCATAAATTTTGAGCAAAAACAACCAAAACATATTGAGTCAGAATCGTAATTATTACTTGAATGTTAGTGGTGCAAATTTCGTTTTATGTCACACAAGACATCTTTAACAAAGCTAAACCAAGTACTTTTATGTATTGAGAATTATGTAATATTCTCGCTTGGACCTCAATCTTTTTAATGATTTTTCCAACTAAATTACAATTAGATTTTTTTATGCCTTTGGCCATTATTGGCCCTGGTTTAACAATTTTTGTTCCGGTTGGTGAGGGTTATAGTTTTAGTTCTTTTTGGTATTATCAATTTTATTTAGGACATTTAATAACTCTTTTTGCCTATTTTTACATCTACTTATTTGGTTATACCAAATCTCAATTCAATTGAACAATGATTAGAAGATCTTATACTTTTGCTTTCTTCTTATTAACATTTGTGATGATTTGAAATATGGCTTATGTCCCAAATGGACATAACCCACTTGAACCAGTTCCAAGTGGAGAGTCAAGTGGAAGTTATTGAGGACCAAACTATATTTTTGGTCAAATCATCAATAATATGGGTCTAGGTTATCTAAGTTTATTAGTTCAATACTTCTTAATGATTTTAGTGTTTGGTCCAGTTTTGTTAATTGTGAGTTGAATTATTTTATATTTCACCAGACCGATTTATGCGAATTGCGGAACTGAAAAAATTAAGTTCAATCTTTGTGAAGATATTTTGGATGTGAAAACAATTTTTACTAAACAAAATTTAAAAACCATTTGCAAAAACTTGATTGCTAAAATTAAAGTTTAAAAATCTTATTATTAATTAATCTTAAAACTCAAAAACATCCTGATGTTAGCGCTAACATGCAGGATGTTTTTAAATTGAGATTTTTAAAAACTCCAAAGGAAGAAGGTAAAAATCAAATCTTAAAATCAACTTTTTTCTTATATAATAAATTAAGATTTAAAATACAAAAAGGAGTAATAATGGGAAGAGCACACGAAGTTCGGGCAGCGTCAATGGCTAAAACTGCTGCTAAAAAAGCATCAGCAAATGGTCGAGCAGCGAAAGAAATTTATATGGCGGCAAAAGCTGGAGGAAGTGATCCAACAGCCAATTTGGCGTTACGTTCATTAATTGATAAAGCTAAGCAAAATCAAATTCCAAGTGATGTAATCCAACGAGCAATTAAACGTGCTCAAGGTGGAGATGCTGAAAACTATGTGACTAATCGCTATGAAGCACTAGGACCTGGTGGTAGTGCATTAATTATTGAAGCATTAACTTCAAATGTTAATCGTGCCGCTGCCAATATTCGTGAAGTTCTAAATAAGAACCATGGAAACCCAGAAGGGAAAGTTTTATTTGGATTTAAAGACAGTTCTGTTTTTGCTTTTGAAGGTTATGAAATTGATGCGGTACTTGAAATTTTAATGGTTAATGATGTTGAAGTCGATGATGTTGAAGTCGATGAAGGTGTGGTTTTCGTTTATGCTCCATTCAAAGAATTTGCTCATGCAAAAAAAGTTTTGGATGAATTAGGAGTTAAAGAATATTTGGTTGCAGAAACAAAAATGATCTCAATTAATACAAACATTAAGTTGTCTGAAATTGACAACGATCAATTGAAAATTTTATTAGATAAACTTGAAGAATTAGAAGATGTGCAAAACATTTATCACAATGTTGATTTATAGAAACACTGAAAAGTGTTTTTTTATTCTATAATTGATTTATGGAACAAATCAGAAATTTAAATTTAATTCTATGAATTGTAGATACCACCTTAATTGCGATCATTGCTGGGGGTTATCTTTTTTATTTGCGCATTTACAACAACATTATCGTTCCCCCAATTAATAGTGCTCACGATGTAATTGATTCCAAATCAATTGAAAATTTAGTGCAAAGTTTTTTAAAGTTTAATAATTTAGAAGATTATGAAGTAGTTTTTACTGATAAATATTCTCACTCTAAACTTTTTTCTAATTTAAAAAAACATAAAAAACAAATTTTAATTAGTAAACGGATTTTTCTTTCAGTTGGTTATGAATTGGATTATATTATTTCTAAAATTTGATTAAGTGCCAAAGAAATCAAAAAAGATCGTCGCATCATTTTTTATAAATTAAGCATTAAATGATTTAACATCTCACTGTTATTAATTTTCTTTTTAGCATATGTGTTACAAGCAGTGACAACTTTTGGTGCGATGTTAATGGATGATAATACTCATCTTTCAGATACTTTATATACCATTTTTATAACTCCGATTTGAACAATTTTAATCTTTGTGGTGCTGGTTTTATTTTTGTTGAATTACCTTTTATCAAAAAAAATTAAAGAACAAATTGAATTAAATTATAATCAAGAGACAGTTTTAGCTTTTAAAAACACGTTACCAGAATATCATTTTGATTTTACTGCTGCTCGACAAATGGCGATTGAAAATAAATACCCACTGCTCCATATGGGAAGAAAAACCACAAAATGGTTTGGCCCATTTGTTTATTAAGAATTGAAAAAAGAATCTCGTTAGAGATTCTTTTTTAAATTAGTTATTTTCTGAACTAAGGTTTTAACCTTGTCCTAAACCTTTAGCTTTTCATTCTTCAAGAATCATATCTCTTTGGCCTTTTGCTAAACGGTCTTTGTATTCAACAAATCTTTCTTTACATTCTTCTAATTCATGTAAAGCTTCTTTTTGATCACCTCAACCATTGATCACAACTGTTTTCTTTTGCAATGCTTTGTATTGCAAGAAGAAATTTTCAATTTCATCACGTAAATGTTGTGGAACATCACTTAATTTTTCGTATGATTTAAATCTTGGATCATCATTAAAAACACCAAATAATTTTGTGTCAATTTCTCCAGCATCAATCATTTTAATTGAACCTAAAATACGCACATCAACTTCAACACCTGGTAGAGTTGGGTAAGTACATAAACTGATTACATCTAATGGATCACCATCTCAATCTAAGGTATTTTCAACCATTCCATATTCTCCTGGATAGAAGTTTGCCCCATATAAAACACGATCTAATTTAATTTTTCCACTCACTCCATCAACTTCATATTTATTTGATGAACCTTTAGGAATTTCAACAATCATTGGAATAACATTTTTACTCATTTAATTTTTCTCCCTTTTGACTATTATTTTACATTAATTTCTTTAAAATATAAACAATGGAAGTATGTAAGTGTGAAGAAAGAAAAAAAGCCTAAAATCAACTCGAATAAAAATCTAAAAAACATTTGAGGCAACAAATTTGACACTTCAGAAATCAACCGCCGTAATCGAAAAATAATTATCAAAAATTATTTTTCGTTATCAATTAAAAAGATTACGTTGATTTCAATGATGTTAACTTTGAATATTGTTGTTTCAGCGTTTTCAAAATTTGTGATTGGCATGGTTCCAATTAATGGTTTTTTTGTTTTGGAAGTTTCTTTTTTTACAATCTTGATTTTTCTTTTGATCACCAATCTATTTTATACAATATTTTTTATTCAAATGACCACTTGATTTAGAGTTGTGTTTGGGGATGAATGGGTTGGATTATTAGCAATGGATTTAATTGATTCATATTTTATTATTATCTTTGCCTTCATTTTATTTATTGTGAAATATTTAATGGTTAAATTTAAAACACCGAATATTTTGAACAAAGTTTTTTGATTGCAAATCCCAATCTTCATCATTGTTATTTTATTAACAGCTGGTTTTGGGACATTATTGAACTGAAGTTTTTTATTAGATATTTGAAACGCCCCCAAAGAAACCCAAATCGGTTATTTACCAATTATTTTTGGATTAAACATTGCCAAATATTCGATCAATGTTTTCATTTTTATGTTGCTATATAAACCAGTTTTAATCTTAATTAAAAACTATCAATTTTAATTTTTTCAAAGATGGTGCTTGTAAAATTCAGTTTCTTATTTATAATTTTTATAAATACAAGGATATAAATATACATGAAAAATAAAGAAAAAAAATCTCCAAAAGATTTTGATTTGTTAACTGAAACGAATGAAGCTAAAAAAGAACATTCAGAAACACAAGATCATTATCATGACGAGAAGCATTATGATGCAAAAGGAAATGTTGATTACATCACAAGAGAAGATTTTAGAATTAGAAACCATTTTAAATATACACGTCGAAATCTAATTTTAAAAATCTCGCTGACCGCGCTATTTTTAGCCCTTTCAGTGGCGGCCGCTGCTATTGATATGGCTTTAGAAATTATTGCCATTCCAATTGGACAATTACGATTATCAACAAGATTTATTGATGTTGTAGTGATTTTTTTAGCACTGCCTGTTGTTGGACCTTTGTTCGGAATGCTGATCGCTTTTGTTGAACCTTGAATTCATTTGATGATTGACCCGAACCACTTACCATTGCAAATTTTAGTTGATGCAATCACAAATACAATTATTGTTTTAACCACTTGATTTGTTTTTTATATTGCTTTTAAAAATTCACCGATTCATAAAGATCCAAATAAAAAAATTGATTTATATAAGAGAACTATTCCATTAATTATTATGTTTTTTGTTTCTACAATTATTGCTACTTTATTGTTTGTTTTTGCCTTGTTTATTCAAGACAAAAACATGGTCATTCATGCTGACCATGACCATGATCACATTCAATGAGAGAATTTAAACTGAACAATTATTGGTGTGGTTTTAGGAATGAATTTCTTAAGATTTGCTATTGCTTATACAACATTCTTTTTCATTGAAGTGAGAATGCGCCCGATTAATCACCGATATCGTTAAAAGAAAACTATATTCTTATGGTTTTTAGTATAATTAATTAAGTTAAGATAAGTGAGGTAGTTTATGTCAGATCAATTTGTATCGAGAAAAGAAATTCATAAAGACACTATTGCCTCGACTAACAAACAAATTGAAATTTTGAAATTGCAAACCCAAAACAGTCGCTACTTATCATCAATCACCGATGCTTTAAATGCGATTGATAAAAACCATTTTACTGAAGTTTTAGACGAAATAAATACAACTTTAAAAACTGTTAATTTTTATGTGGAAAATGATCATTCTAAAAAAATTATCAATCCTGAAAATCAACAAATTTTAGAAGAATATTTAAATCTTTTAATCAAAGCTAATCAAGTAAATGATGATGACTCAAGTAATGATTTAAATGCAAAAATAGAAGCTAAAATTTCACAAGATGTTTTATCTTCCTTATCTTTACAAAATCTACTGGATCGAATGAAAAAAATCATTGAAGAAAGAGGACAAAAATTAGAAGCTTGAGCTAAAAAAAATAGCAATGACATTGGTATTGCTTCCAATCCATTTCAAGACTCTCGAACTTTAGAAACTTTAATTCAGCAAAATAAAGATGTCGAAGTTCTGACTTTGGTGAAAGAAACCAAAGCTCAAATGCACCATAAAGTGGCTGAAATAAATATGCAAAAAAGTAAATATAAAATTAAGTATAAATGATTTTTAATTTCTGCTCCAATCTTGTTAATTGGAATGATTGTGGCAATTGCTTTGCCGTTTATTTTTTAGAAAGGAATATATGAAAGAATTAATTATTGCTGTTGATGGAACTGCTGGTTCTGGTAAAAGTGAAACAATGAAAAAAGTTGCCCAGCAACTTGGGTATAATTTTATTGACACTGGTTTAATGTATCGAGCTTTTACATTATTTGGTTTAAAAGCAAAAATTAACTTTTCACATTCCCAAGAAATCATTGGTTTAATTCCTCAATTTAATTACAAAGTTCAAAATGATTTAGTGTTTTTGAATGATGAAAATGTGACTGAACAATTACAAAGTAGTGATGTGTTAAAAGCAATTAATAAGGTGACAGTTATTCCTGAAGTGCGAGCAATGATGGTTGAAAAACAACGTCAAATCGGGAATGTTCCAGGCACAATTGCGATTGGTCGCGATATTACAAGTGTGGTTTTACCCAATGCTGATTTAAAAATTTATCTCGATTGTTCACCTAAAATTAGAGCCCAAAGAAGGTATGCCCAAAATGTTGCAAACAACATTTTGGATATGCATGTTGAAGAAATTGAAAAAATGATTATTGCAAGAGATTTCAATGATAAAAATCGTCAGGATGGACCATTGGTCTTAACCAAAGATGCTTGATACATTGATAACTCCAATTTAACATTAGAACAAACAGTCGAGCTGATCATCAACAAAATCAAAGAAATAAAGAGGGAAAAATAATGGCAAAAAAAAGTATCGTCGCAATTGTCGGGCGACCAAATGTTGGTAAATCATCATTATTCAATAGAATTATTCGTGAACAAAAATCAATCGTTGAAGACATACCAGGAGTAACTAGAGACAGAATTTATGGGAATGCTGAATGACTGACAAGAGAATTTCTTGTCATTGATACTGGAGGAATTACTTTAGCTGATGAAATTTTTGCCAAAGAAATTAAAATTCAAGCCGAAATCGCAATGCAAGAAGCCGATGTGATTATTTTTGCTTTAAATTTCAAAGAAGGTTTAACTGACCAAGATCATATGATTGCAAAAATTTTATATAAAACCAAAAAACCAATTATTTTAGTTGTCAATAAATATGATAAAAAAGGTTCTGACAATGATATGTTCGAATTTATGTCATTGGGATTTGGAAATCCAATTATGGCCTCATCAACACACGGAATTGGGATTGGAGATTTACTTGATGCGGTTGTTTATCAATTACCAAAAGTTGAAAATACTCAAAAAGATGATACACCCAAAATTGCAATTATTGGAAAACCAAATGTTGGTAAATCTTCTTTGGTAAATTCTTTGGTTGGAGAAGAGCGCATGATTGTTTCTGACATCGCTGGAACTACTCTGGATTCTGTTGATACCCAAGTTCAATATAATAATAAAAAATATGTTTTGATTGATACAGCTGGGATTCGTAAAAAAGGAAAAATTTATGATGGGATTGAAAAATATAGTTACTTAAGAAGTCTTGGTTCAATTTCTAATGCTGATATTGTCGTTTTGATGATTGATGGAACACAAAGCATCACTGATCAAGATACAAATATTGGTGGTCTAGCTTTCACTGAACACAAACCAATTATCATTGCTGTTAATAAATGAGATTTAGTTAAAAATAAAGAAAAAGCGATTTTAGAAAAAGAAGAAGAGATTAGAAGTTATTTTAAATATTTACAATATGCCAAAATTATTTTTATCTCAGCTCATGACAAAATTAGAATTGGAAAAATTTATGATGCTGTTGATCACATTAATGAAATGTTGAAAAAAACCATTAAAACATCTGTTTTTAATGAAATTTTAAACCGTGCTCAACTTGTCAATCCAGCTCCTGATCATAATGGTGGAAGGTTAAGAATTTATTATGGTTCTCAAGTTGAAGCTTATTTACCAACATTTGTCATGTTTGTAAATAACCCACATTATGTCCACTTCTCATACAAACGGTTTTTAGAAAACCAAATTAGATTACAATTTGGTTTTGAAGGTGTACCAATTACACTAATCTTTAGGGAGAGAAAATAATGAAAAAACAAATTACAATTATTGGAACTGGTGCATATGGCACATGTTTGGCAAACGTTTTAGCAGATAATGGACATGATGTTGTGATGTACGGAATCGTTGAACAACAAGTTGATGATCTTAATATTTATCACCGTAATTCGACCTTTTTTAATGACTTAAAATTTAATGAAAAAATCAAAGCAACAACAGATTTAGCAGCTGCTTTAGCTAAAACAGAAATTCTGATTTTAGGAGTTCCTTCTAAAGCTTTAAAATCTGTGATTGCAGATATTTTAAAAATTCTTAATCACAAAGTTATTGTGATTAACACAGCCAAAGGACTAGAAGAAGAAAGTTTAGGATTGTTATCAACGCTTGTGAAAAAAGAATTTGCTAAATCTGAGCTTTTAATCGCTTATGCTGCGATTTATGGGCCTTCAATCGCTAGTGAAGTGGCAAATAGAAAACCAACTGGTGTGATGCTGGTTAGTGATGATCTGAAAATAGCGACAGATTTAGCCCCAATTTTTAGAAATGAATATTTTGCAGTTTCCCCTTGAGATGATTTAGCCGGTTGTGAAATTGGAGCTGCCTTGAAAAACGCGATTGCGATTGGAAGTGGAATTTTTGATGGAATGGGGATTGGTGATAATGCTCGTGCATCCTTAATTACAGTTGGCCTGCAAGAAATCTATGAAATTGCCAAAAAATTCGGGGCAAAAATGGAAACTTTTCTCAATTTTGCCGGATTAGGAGATTTAATTTTAACTGCGACCTCAACAAAGTCAAGAAATTATTCGCTTGGTCAATTAATCGCCAAAGAAAATAACCCTCAAATGACAATAGAAAATCATAAAATTACAGTTGAAGGTGTAAATGCGACGAAAGTTGCTTATAATATGTTTGTTGAGTTTAATATCAGTTCGGAGGTTTTTAAAAACCTATACGAAATTTTATTTAACTACAAAAGACCAATTATTCTGGTCAACAATTTTTTAAAAATGAAAGAGGAAAAAACAAATGACTAAAAAAGAAATCGCAGAAATAGTAATTAATACTGAAAACTTATCAAAGGCTCAAAGTGAAAGAATCATTACATTAATATTTGATGAAATTGCTAAAAGCTTAAAAAGTGGAGAAGAAGTTTCAATTGCAAATTTTGGTAAATTTTCAGTTGCTGCACGTGATGCACGTGAAGGAATTAACCCAGCAACTAAAGCAAAAATTACAATCGCTGCTTCTAAATCAGCTAAATTCAAACAAGCTAAACAATTAAAAGAATCATTAAATTAATCATTTAAAAATTAGGATAAAAAATAAAGTTACCAATAACTAAATTGGTAACTTTATTTTTTTGCAATTTGCATTTTTAAACAATTTAAATAATCTAATTTTAATTGACTGTTTAAATAAATTTTTTGCGTGTTCAGTTCAAATCATTCATATGGGATATGTTGTTGATTTGTTTCAACTCAAGTTTTTAAAAATAGATAATCAACAAAATAAAAACTGTCATGTTCCCCAAAATAAATAATCAAAAAAGCAATTCCTTGATTTTGAATAATTTGATTCATTTTTAAAATTTGACTTTTTCTGATCATTTTTCAATCAAAAAAATTTTTATAAGTTTCTTTGGCTTCAAATTCAAAATAATAGCCTTGATAATTACCAATGTAATCACAAGCCTCATGCTTTAAAAATGAATGATCATTGGCTTTGGTAATTACTCAATTAGTTGGAATTTTAATGACTAAACATTCATTGTCGATTTTAAATTTTTCATGCGTCAGATTGAGAATTGTTTCTAAAAACATCCCTTGTTGGTTTAATGGTTGCATATTCACCCCTATATAGATTAGAAAAATGTTAAAATAAATGATGGAGAAATTATGCAAAAAATAAAAAATTTTACAATTGAAGAATTACAAACACATGAATTTTCGATTGAATTACAAGGTTATAAGATCGAAGAAGTGAATGTTTTTATCGATGATGTTCAACAAGACTATATTGCTTTTAAGTCTGAAATTGAACACTTAACCAATGAATTAACTCAAACTCAAAACAACTTAAAAAATCTGAAAAATGAAAACGTCAATCTGAAAGAACGCAGTGAAGTTTTTTTGGCTTCACACAACAAACAAATCAAAGAAAATCTTTCAAATGCTGATATTTTTACACGTTTATCAAGTTTAGAAGATTCAATGAAGCGATTATTGAGTTATTTTGAAGATAATTCTAAATAATTTCCAAAAACCACTTGCAAAAATAGAAAAAATAATCAATACTATTATTGAGGTTAGGGTTTCCTTTCCTCGAAGTTTATTGTTCTCATATTTCGAGTATATTTATTTTATAAATTTATAAATAAATATATCTTATTTTAAAAATTTTCCTTCTTTGGAAAATGCAATTAATAAAAATATTTTCTTGAATCCCATCTTAAAAAGATGGGATTTTTAATTAAAAAAGTATACAATTAATAAGAGATTTTGATAGTCAATCGCTGTATCTGAAAAAAGATATAGAGGAAACTCCACGCTTGCACAATCTGCGATGATTGTAGTGTTTGTGCTAAACGAAAAAATAAGTTTAGGCATTATTTATGATGACGGCAAAACTAACCTAAGGGAAACTATGGAATGGTTTGAGGTGCCACAGAGACGAGTAAAGGGAAACCTGGAAATGGAACGCGGTAAACCCCACAAGCAAGAAACTCAAATTTTGGTAGAGGAACTTAACAACAAGAATTGAATTGAAGTTAGGATCGAAAGATAGATAGATGATTGACACAGGAAACTGAACAGAACGTGGGTTATGCAAAATCTCGTATTTTTTAATAGGTTGTTTATGGAAAAAATAGTTCAAAAAATTATAGAAATTTTAAAAGATCAAAAGCTAAAGTTAGCTAGTGTTGAATCTTTTACAGGGGGCATGTTCGCCAATGAACTGACCAATGTACCAGGTGCTAGTGAAATCTTTTATGGTGGAATGATTTCTTATTCAAATGAATTTAAAATCCAACAATTAAAAGTCAAAAAAGGACTTATTAAAAAATATGGTGTTGTCAGTCAAGAAGTGGCTGAAGAAATGGTGGTCAAATTAATCAAAAAAACTAAAGCCCATGTCGGGATTAGTTTTACAGGTAATGCCGGACCCACAAGCAATAATCAAGAACAAGTCGGGGTTGGTTATATTTGTGTTTGATATTTGGGGTCTTTGACCTGTTTAAAGGTCGTTGAACCCGAAATGAGTAGAATTGAGTTCAAAACTAACGCTATTTTGATTGGTTTTGAAGAAATATTGAACAAAATTGAAAAAAATTCCTAATCTTATATGGAGGGAATTATGGAATTAATAAAAAATCAAGGAGAAACAAAGATGGCATCGAATTTAAAAAACGTTTGAGAAGACGAAATTTTAAAAGATGTTTTGAAAGAAATTGAAAAGCAATTTGGACATGGAACAATTATGAAACTCGGAGACGATGATGAAAATCTGAAAGTTGAAGCGATTTCAAGTGGAAGTTTTTTAATTGATCATGCAATTGGAATTGGGGGATACCCAAAAGGCAGAATTATTGAAATTTATGGTCCTGAATCATCAGGAAAAACAACAATTGCCTTACATGCAATTGTTGAAGCGCAAAAATTAAATGGGAATGCAGCATTTATTGACACAGAGCATTCACTTGATCCGAAATATGCTAAAAATTTAGGAGTCGATATTAACAATCTTTTAGTCAGTCAACCAGACAATGGTGAACAAGCTTTGGATATTTTAGAAATGTTAGTCCGCTCAAATGCGATTAGTGTGATTGTTTTAGATTCAGTGGCAGCGTTGACACCAAAAGCTGAAATGGAAGGTGACATGGGTGACCAATCAATTGGATTACAAGCAAGATTGATGTCAAAAGCGTTGAGAAAATTAAATGGAATCATTTCCAAAACAAACACGATTGTGATTTTTATCAACCAATTACGAGAAAAAGTTGGAATCACATTTGGTAATCCAGAAGTGACAACAGGAGGTAGGGCGTTACGTTTTTATTCTTCTGTGCGATTGGAAGTCAGAAAAGGTGAATCAATCAATGAAAATGGTGAAATTATTGCCAACAAAGTCAAAGTCAAAGTGGTTAAAAATAAGGTCGCCCCACCTTTTAAAACCACATTAATTACGATCAATTACAATCAAGGAATTGATCGCATGGTTGAAGTGATTGAATTGGCAGCAACTTATGATATTTTGAAAAAATCAGGAGTTTGATACTCGTATAATGACCAAAAAATTGGTCAAGGTAAAGCAGCTGTTGAACAATGGTTAAAACAAAATCCAGAAACGGCCAAAGCAATCGAAGAGCAAATTTTAGCCAAAATTAAAATTCAAGATTAAACGGTTTTAGTTGTAAAATAAAATTTTATGCTTAAAAGATAAGAAAGTAAACCTTTTTCCTTATATCATTATAAATAGGCATACGAAAGTATGCTCCACACTTTTCAAATAGAAAAGAAAATATAATGACTGAAAAAATTATAATCGGTTTACTTTCGTTTTTTTTGATTGTAGCCATTGGTTTAATCCTTTGAATCTACATCTCTAAAAGCCGAAAGAAAACTCTTGAAAATATAAAAAAAGAAGCAAAACAAGAACGAAAAAATATTATTTCGAATGCTTATCGCGATATTAGTGAAATGAAAATTTCTTTTCAAAGAGAAAGAGAAGTTAAAATTCATGAAATGGAATTGATCAAAAATCGCATCTTATTAAAAGAAGATGTTTTAGATAAGGACCAAGAAATTTTAAAAATCAGACAAGCGAGATTAGATGGATATGAAATCGCTTTAGAAAAAAGAAGTCAAGAATATGATTTTAAAATTTCTGAAGTGATCACTTCTTTAGAAGCGATCTCTGGATACTCTAAAGAAGAAGCCAAACAATATTTGATCGAACAAGTTAAACAAAGAAGTAAATTAGAAATTAACACTTTCTTAAAAAATGCTAAATTAGAAGCATATAACAAAGCAAAAGATGTTGGTGCAAACATTTTAGTTGAGGCAATGGAAAAATTTGTCACAAATGTTGTCAATGAAAAAACAACAAATCTAATTAGATTACCAAATGATGAGATCAAAGGTCGTATCATTGGAAAAGATGGAAGAAACATTAAGGCATTTGAACAATTTGGTGGCGTTGATATCATCATTGATGAAACTCCCGAAGTTGTGACCATTTCTTCATTCAACCCGATTAGAAGAGAAATTGCGACCAAAACTTTGGAAAAATTAATTCTTGATGGAAGAATTCAACCATCAAGAATTGAACAAGAACTTTTGAAACAAAAAGAAGAATTAGATGAAATAATTTTAGAAACAGGACAAAAAACAGTTCAAGAACTTGGTATTTTGGACATGGATATTGAATTAGTAAAATTAATTGGAAGATTAAAATACCGTACAAGTTACGGGCAAAATGTTTTAATTCATTGTATTGAAGTTGCTAAATTATCTGGTTCAATTGCTGCGGAATTAGGACTAAATATTAAAGATGCTATTAGGGGTGGACTCCTTCACGATATAGGAAAAGCTGTGGATTTTGAAATTGAAGGTAACCACACCACATTAGGAATTGAAAAGGCAACACTTTATGGTGAAAACGAAGTTGTGATTAATGCAATTGCAGCGCACCATGAAGAAGTACCTAAAACTTCATTGATTTCAGCAATTGTTTCAATTGCTGATTCAATGAGTGCTGCTAGACCTGGGGCGAGAAATAATTCAGTTGATGAATTTTTCAAACGTATGAGTACATTAGAAAAAGTGATCACCAAACTCACTGGAGTTGATAAAGTTTATGCTTTACAATCTGGAAGACAAATTCGGGTAATTGTTGACCCGAATATAGTTGGGGATAATGATATGGCGAATTTGATTGAAGAAATTCGTGAACAAATTATGAACAATGTGACAATTCCTGGAGAAATTACGATTACAATTATTCGAGAAACAAGAGAAATTAAAATCATTAAGTAAACTAAGCTTTTAAGGCTTAGTTTTTATTTGGTATAATAAAGTTTAGAAATAAAGGAGATTGTATGGGATTTGGTGATTTTTTATCTAAACGCATGAAGCGTTCTATTGAAAAAAATATTCAAAAATCAACTTTAACAAATGAAAATATTGCTGAGACATTAAAAGAAATTCGTTTAGCTTTATTAGAAGCCGATGTGAGTGTTGATGTTGTAAAAGAATTGATTTCGCGAATTAAAACAAAAGCTGAAGGAGGTTATATCCAAGAAGGGGTAAAAGCTCATCAGCAAATGGTTAAATTAGTTCATGATGAATTAATTGAAATTTTAGGTAAGGAATTAGCTCCTTTAGATTTAGGTAAAAAACCAACTGTGATTATGATGGTTGGTTTACAAGGTTCAGGGAAAACTACAACTGCTAATAAACTTGCGAACTTAGTTCGCAAGAAGAATTCTAAAAATCCACTGCTAGTTGGATTAGATATTTATCGACCAGGGGCGATTGACCAATTAGTTGAATTAGGTCATCAATCAAATATTCCTGTTTTTGAAAAAGGTAAACAAGACCCAATTAAAACTGCCAAACAAGCCATTGAATATGCTAATCAAAACAATCATGATGTTGTAATTTTAGATACAGCTGGACGTTTACAAATCGATAAAGATTTAATGAATGAATTAAATGAATTACGTAAACAAACAAATCCGAGTGAAATTTTACTTGTTGTTGATGGAATGATTGGTCAAGAAATTATTAATGTGACCAACGAATTTAATCGCTTATTAAAATTAACAGGAGTGATCGTGACTAAATTAGATGGAGATGCTCGTGGAGGAGCAACTTTATCAATTAGTCATATGACAAAACTGCCAATTAAATTTATTGGAGAAGGTGAAGGCATTAAGGCACTAGCTCCATTTTATCCAAAACGTATGGCTGATCGTTTGTTGGGAATGGGTGATATTGAAACACTTTATGAAAAAGCAATCGAAAATATTGATGAACGTTCAATTCAAAAAACGATGAAAAGAATGTTCATGGGACAATATGACATGGAAGATTTACGTAATCAATTAGTCCAAGTTGCTAAAATGGATAATCTTGGTGGAATTTTAAAAATGTTGGGTGGTCAAAACAAAGTCAACGAAGACCAAATTAATGATGCTCAACGTAAACTTGTTGTTTTCTCAATTTTAATGGATTCAATGACTTTAAAAGAACGACGTGATCCACGTTTATTAAAAGGTTTAACTAGAAAAAGCCGAATCATTAAAGGTTCTGGAAGAAATGAAAAAGAATTTAATGAACTTGTTAATAGCTTTGAAAAAGGTAAAAAACAAGTGATGGAAATGACCAAAATGATGAAATCTGGAAAAATGCCAAATTTTCCAGGTCGTGGTGGTAAAGGATTTGGTTCCTTTTAAGACAAAAAATGATAGTTTTTTAGAACTATCATTTTTTTTGCACATTTTTAATTTATGAATTAAAAATTTTTAAAATCGCTTTTTGAAATTCATCTAAAGAGCGATTGTTGTCCACAATTTTTGTGGCTATTGGCTCAACTTCTAAAACCCCTTTTGAGATTTTAAAAATATCTTTATTTTTTGTTTGTTCAATTACAGTTTCTAATGTGATGCTTGGGTCTGTTTGATAGATTTTTTCAAATTCTCTTTCTGCTCTTTTTTCGATTTCTGCATCAATATAAATAATTTCAGTATCAAATCTAAAATCATTTAAAAAAGATTTTGCTAAATTTGCACGATATAAAGACTCTAATGAAATTGCTTCACATTTATTGATTAGCATAAAATCAAAAATTTGATCTCGAAATTTCGAACACATTTCAACTTCGTTAGAATACATAGATTTGATGGCATTGTTCATTTCATTTTTATTTGAAACAGGGATACCTTCTATTTGGGCAATCATCTTTTCAAAATAAATGATTTTTAGTCTAAAAATTCCATTTTTGGTGGCTCATTCCCCGGCTTGAGATTTCCCACATTCACTCAATCCTGAGAGAAAAAACACTTTTTTCTTTTTTTCCATTTTTACTCATTTCTTGTTTTGTAATAAACAGTCTGATAAGACATTTATATTTTACAACAACATTTTTTTGTCATTACCCAAGAACACATAATAAAAAAATTTAGGATATAAAAAAGCGAATTAGAGAATATTAAAAACAAAAAAATCAAACATAATTTATTTCTAATTTTAAAAATAAAAGTAATTAAAAATCGAAATAACAAGTGCAACACCTTATAGGATTATTATCCTATAAGGTGTTGCACTTCCGAATTTAATTCATAAAGTTTATAGTTCATTTTTTATCCATCTACAAAAAGTTTTCAATTAATAATACAAATCAAATCTTAAATTTTAAAAAAGTTTATACTTTGCTTAGAAAGGAAAATAGACTATGAAACTTTTAGATAAATTAAGTAAAAAACCACAATACCAAACGCATGCAAAAATAACTGAATTTGTTTTTAACAATGATAAGGAACGTGCGATGTATGAAGAATATAAACAGCTAAAAGGTGAGGAAATTCACTTTTATGTAGCTGAACATATTCAAAGTAATAAATATATTGAAGTTGCTGCAGCAATCCAATATGATTTAAGACTTAAATACATCTTGTATCGTTACGTTTGTTTTTATGAAGAATGAATTCGTGCAATTTTAATGAATTGTAATATTAAAAATGTTGATTTCTTTTTATATAAATCAGTCACATTAGGCGATATTCAACAACTATATTTTAAAAATTTTAAACAAATACAAGAACAAAAACCTGATTTAAAAATGATTAGTGGAAATCAATTTGATTCAGTCCGTAGACTAAGAAATGATGTTTCACATTTTAAATTTTTAATTTTTGAAATGTATGATCAAAGCGTGAGAAACATTAAAACTTTACAAGCAGTTATTCCAGAACACTATATGGAAAATTTAAAAAAAGATATTAATAATTGCACTAGTGATTGACCATTACCACCTGGATTAAAAATTACAATTTAATAGCTATTTAACTAGAATGCATTACCATAAAGCGCCACTTTAAAAGTGTGTAAATCTGTTTGCATTATCTAATTTAAACATAATATTTTGAACACATTTTAAGAATTTGTAAATTCTTGAAATGTGTTTTTAAATTGTTTGTTAAATGAGCGTTTAACTAAAAAAAGAGTCCCAAAGGACTCAAAGTTTGAATTATAAAATTTAATTAATCTTCAACTGTGTAGATTTGGTCAAGTTGACGATAATTATCATCAAATTCTAAACCATAACCAACAATAAATTTATTTGGCACTTCAAATAAAGCTTGGTATGGATATTTAAAATCAGGATGAGTTCCATCTTTATCTAATAAAGTAATTAAACTCAGACTTTTTGGTTTTAAAGCTAAAAGTTCTTCATAAATTGCATTCAATGTTAAACCTGTATCAATTATATCTTCAATCACAACCACATCATGATCAGTAATGATTGGTTTGTTGACTTTTTTATAAAAAGTAATTTGTCTTGTTGATTGTTGTCCAACATAACTTGCAGCACAAATTGCATCAACTCGAATTCTCATATCTAATTGTTTTAATAGGTCTGCATAAAAAAATACTCCCCCATTCATAATCACAATTAAAGTTAATTCTTTGTCTTTGTATTTTGTGTTTAATTCATCAGCTAATTTGGTAATTCTTGCTTGAATTTCTTCCTTGGTTAATAAAATTTTTAAGTTGTGTCTAAATTTCATCATTTGTTTGTTTTCCTCACTTTACTAGGTAATTGTAAACTATATTTTTCAAAGGTGAAAAAAAATGCTTATAATTTTAAAAGAGGTTTTTATGAATATTAATATAATCTGTTTTGGCAAAATTGATAGCAAAAATGCTTTGCATTTAGCTAAAGATTACCAAGATAAAATTGTCCATTACACCAAACTAAATATTGTTGAATTACAAGAAGAAATTAACAGTGACTTAAAATCAGCGATGGTTAAAAATGAAAAGAAAATTACTGATAAATTAGCTAATTTTAAAAATTCAACAATCATTTTAGCTGATATTAATGGGGCACAAATCACAAGCGAACAATTAGCTAAAATGATTGAAAATAATAAGGATTTTCAAGGTGGGAATTTAACTTTTGTGATTGGACCAAGTGACGGATTTAGTCCAGAATTTAAAAATAAATATCAAAATAAAATTAGTTTTGGACAAATTACATTACCCCATCAACTTTTTAGAATTATTTTATTAGAACAAATTTTTCGCAGTTTCAAGATTATTAATAATGAAAAATATCATAAATAAAGACTTAAATCTAAAGTAAAACATTTGATTCGATGCTTTCGACAATAAAAATAATTATGTGAGTTAAGTAAAAAGACTTTACACCCACATTTTTTTTATGTATACTTAAAAAGTATTTATTTACAAGAAGAAAGGGAGGATACTAATGGTTAAATTAAGATTAAAAAGAATCGGTAAAAAACGTGCGCCGTTCTACAGAATTGTAGCAGCTGATGCTCGTGTTAATCGTAATGGACAATATATCGAATTAGTTGGAACATTTGATCCATTAAAAGATGAAATTAAAATTAATAATGATTTAGTTTTAAAATGATTAAATAATGGAGCTCAACCAACAGATACTGTTCGTGATTTATTTAGCAAACAAGGAATCATGAAGGCTTATCATGAAGAAAAATTAGCAACTGCTAAAACAAATAAAGAAAACAAGCCAACAAAAGCAGTTGCTGCTAAAAAATAAAGAGGAATTATGCAAGAAAAGTTAATGCGAATTGGTGAAATTGTTAACACTGTTGGAATCAAGGGAACTGTGAAAGTTTTGCTTGATTCAAATCTAGATATTAATGATTTATCTAATTTTAAATTATGCTTTTATCAAACAAATTCCAAAGTATTTATTCCATTACAAATTAAAACCTTGGAAGTAAAAAATAATACTTTATTAATATCTTTTATTGATTTTGAAAATATTAATGATGTGCAAAAATTCAGAAATCAAATTTTATATGCCCCAATTGAAATTCAAGCTTTCAGCTTAATTCCACATTGAACTGAATATAAAATTGAAACTGAACTTGGAGAAGGAATTGTGATTGATTGAATGAATAATTCAGTTCAATATCTAATTAAAATTCGAGTTCAAAATCATGATTTTTGAGTACCGATGGTTGATGAATATTTAGTGGTTAAAAATGATGAAACTAAAACAATTCAGTTAAAAAACATTAGAGGATTGATGTAATGAAATTTTCAATTATTACATTGTTTCCCAAAACAATCCAAGCTTATATTGAAGAATCAATCATCAAAAAAGCTTTAGAACGTAATCTTTTAGAAGTGGAAATTATCGATTTAAGAGACTATACAACTTTAAAACAAAATCAAGTTGATGAATATCAATTTGGCGGAGGTAAAGGGATGGTTTTAATGGTTGAACCAATTGTCAAATCAATTGAAGCAATTAAAACCAAAAATTCTTGAATCATCTTAACAACTCCGCAAGGGAAAACTTGAAATCAAAATCTAGCAAAACAGTCTGTCCAAGACCATGACCATATAATTATTATTTGTGGACATTATGAAGGATATGATGAAAGAGTGCTTGAATATGTTGATCAAGAAATTTCAATTGGAGATTATGTTTTAACAGGGGGAGAAATTCCAGCGTTAGTTATCCTTGATAGCATGACGCGTTCAATTCCTGATGTGATTAAAAAAGAATCATTTGCAAACGATAGTTTTGAAAATGATTTACTGGATTATCCAGTTTACACAAAACCAGTTGATTTTCGTGGAAGTAAAGTTCCTGATGTCCTGCTAAGTGGTCATCATGCGAATATTCAAAAATTTAGGGATGAACAACAAGTCATTAATACTTGAAATAAAAGACCAGATTTAATCAATGAATCGAAATTAAATAAAAATCAAAAAGCAATACTAAACAAATTAAAGAAAGGAGAAAGTTATGAGTACAAAACAAACAAAAGTAACTAAATCAAAGTACGATGTGATTAATAACCAATTAAGAACAGACCTACCAGACTTTAACTCAGGAGACACAATTTGTGTTGATGTAAAAATTAAAGAAGGGGAAAAATTCCGTATTCAATCATTTGAAGGACTTGTAATTAAAACTCAAGGATCAGGAATTACCTTTTCTGTTGTTGTTCGTAAAATGAGTAATGGTGTTTTTGTGGAACGTACATTCCCATTACACTCACCAATTATTGATAAAGTAACAATTATCAAAAAAGGACGTGTTCGTCGTTCAAGAATTTACTACATCCGTAAATTATCTGGAAAAGCTGCACGTATTAAAGAAATCTTACCTACTTCAGACAAAAAAGTTGAAAAAACCAAAAAATAATTGATTAATCAGATTAATTTAAACAAAAAACACCAATTTAATGGTGTTTTTTGTCTTTTTTGGTCATTTTTTCAACTTTTTTTCTAATCTATTATAGATACAAAAAAGGAGAATAATAATATGAAGAAATGATTAACAATCATAGGCAGTATCGGATTAGTGGGGGTGACTGGGGCAACGGTTGTTGGATGTCATCAACCAACTAAAATTGAACGTTTAAAAAATGAAATTAGCAAAGCTAAAAAACTCATTTCCAATCACCCCAACAAACAAGGGGTTGACCAATTAAAACAAGTCGTAAATATGACTGAAATTTTAATTCAAACAGATGAAATGACCGATGATCAAATGGATAAAATTGGATTATCCTTAAAACTTGCCATTGATTTAATTGAAGGGATGTAGGTTAAAGTGTCATCAATGTTATTTTTGAATTGAAGCTTAAAAGCTTATATATTGTTCATAATTGGGATTATTGAAAAATAATCCTTGTTTTTTGAGAAATAAGGTATAATTTTTAACGAAAATAAAAATTGAAAATATAATATGGATATACAAGTATTATGAGAAGGTAAGACAATGAAAAAATTATTAATGATTTTGACAAGTATTGGGATTATGGGAGCGACAACTTCGATGGTTGTTTCATGTGATCAACCAACAAAATTAGATGGTCTAAAAGCAGAGATCAAAGCTGCTCAAAAAATACTTAAAAATAGTAAAAGTAAATCGCTTGCAGATATCCAAGCATTAAGAGAAATGATTGAATTATCACAAATGTTAGTTGATGCTGGAGATTTATCTAAAGAACACGTTGAAGTGATTAAATTAGGATTAAAATTGACAATTGAATTATTCCAACACCACCAAGATTAAAATATTTTAAAAGTTCTAAATTTTTAATCTATTCATTTTTGTCATTGCGGCATCATGAAGTTTTTTAAAAACTAATCCTGATTCCAATAATGTTAAAAATATAAAAATATAATATGAATATACAAATGTATTGGAAGAAGGATCTAAAAATATGAAAAAACTATTAATCATTTTTGGTAGCATTGGAATAATGGGGATTGGGGCTTCAACGGTTGTTGCATGTACCAACTCTAAATTGGATGGTTTAAAGGCAACAATTCAAAAAGCGAAGAAAATAATTGCAGATAATGCAACTAACCCAAAAGAAGAAATACAAAGTTTACAACAAGTGGTGACGTTGACAGAAATTATGATTGAAACAAATCAAATGACAGATGAACAAATTGATGCAATTCATTTATCTTTAAAACTTTTGATAGCAATAATTGAAACGCCATCAATTCAGGATGTTGCTAATAGACCTCAAATATAATTAGTTTTCAAATTTAGTTATCAAAGTTCTTATTTTTTTATTATGTTCATTTTGAAAAGGTTGATATAATTAAAGATATTTTAAAAAGGAGTTTATGAGCGCAGAATTTAATTGATTTCCCGGACATATGAATAAAGCTTTGAAAGATATTGAAGCCAAAATTCCAGTTGTTGATTTAGTAATTGAAGTGGTTGATGCTCGCGCACCATTTTCTTCACAAAACTTAACATTTAGAAAATTATTAGAAAAAAAACCTGTTTTATATGTCATTTCTAAAGCTGATGTGGCGGACAAAAAAATCACCAAACAATGAATTAATTTTTTCAAAAAAGAAGGTCGTCTTTCGCATGTTTTAGATTACAAAAATAAACATGTTGTTGAAAATTTAGTTGCTTTGATTAATGAGGCAACTGCTGAAAAACAAGCAAAAGACAAAACAAAAGGCTTAGTTACTTCATTGATAAATGTTTTGGTGATCGGGATTCCAAACGTTGGTAAATCAACATTTATCAATAAAATTATTCGTGATAAATCTGTGAAAGTTGGGAATAAACCAGGGGTAACTCGTGGAATTCAAACTTTACAATTAAGTAAAAATATCACTTTAATGGACACGGCTGGTGTTTTGCCTTCACGTCTATTCAATGAAGTTATTGCTAGTCATTTGTGTGCAATCAATTCAATTAAAGAGGGAGTTTTCCCCTTAGAAAGAATTGCTGGAATTTTGATGAAAGAAATTTTTGATACTCATTTTGAGATGGTTTTAGATTATTACAAAATCAAATCAAATTTAAAAGCTCCAATCTCATTTGAAAAAGTTTATTTAATTTTTGAACATATTGCAAAATCTAAAAAATGATTATTAAGAAATGACCTATGAGATATTGAGCGTGCAATGTCTTCATTTTTAGCAGATATTGCTAATGGTAAATTTGCGATTTCATTAGAAACTCCAGAAGACATTGAATTTTTAATTAATGGTCCAGCCAAAAGTGAACATGTTAAAGTTGAAAAATAGAATTTTATTCGATCATAACATCCGTCAACAACATCAAGTGCAAATCATTTCTGGAAGTGATGAAGCAGGAAGAGGGGCGATGGCTGGACCGATTGTGGTGGCAAGTGTGATTCTTCCTTTGGATTATGAAAATGTTGAAATCAAAGATTCCAAACTAATTAACCAAAATCAACGAAAATTACTTTTTGATGAAATCAAAAAGATTGCTTTGAGTTATGCAATTGAAATTATTCCTGCAAGTGTTGTTGATGTTTTAAATCCTAAACAAGCAAGTATTGTCGGAATGATTAATTCAATTAAAAAATTATCAATCAGCCCAGAAATAAGTTTAATTGATGGTGAAAAACTTAATGACCCAAAAATTAATTCTTTGCAATTAATTAAGGGTGATAATTTAAGTCAATCAATTGCTGCTGCTTCCATTTTGGCTAAAGTTACACGTGATGAAATTATGAAAGATTTGGATCAAAAACATCCAGGATACGATTGAGCACAAAACAAAGGGTATGTAACTGTTGACCACCAAGAACGATTAAAAGTTCATGGAATTAGTCCAGAACACCGAAAAAGTTATGCTCCAGTGAAAAAATATTTATAAATTAACCATTTTTTGGTTATTTTTTTTATTTTATTCCTAATCTATATTGGGTACAACCTAAGGAGTAAGAAAAATTATGAATAACGTAAACATTATTGGTCAAATTGAAGGGGATGCACAAATTGCTTATACTTCACAAGATGGAGCTCGCAAATTATATAAATTTGTTTTAAGAGTGCCTAGACCATTTAAAAAAAATGATGAAGTCATCGATGACTTGATCAATGTTAAATGCTGATCAACAAAAATTGAAGATGAGGATAATCTTCATGATCAAGCATATGTAGGAATCGAAGGAAGAATTCAATCATTTGGCAATGAAGAGTTTAAAACTCCAGTCAATGAAGTGATTGCATTCAAAATCCTTTACTTAGAATAATGGATAAAGTTTTATTATATTTCTCATTAAAATACAAAGGAAATTGAGAAAAAATTTATGAAGCATTAGAGAGAAAAGAAAAAATTCCTAATGTTGAATTAGAAGAAGTTGAAGACAGAATTGATTGTAACTATTTAACAATTATCAACACGCTATATCCAAGCAATTTGAAACATAGTTATAAACCACCATTTCTACTTTATACACACGGTAATTTATCGTTGCTACAAAATTACTATCAAATCATTGGTGTGAGTGGAGATGAAAAATTTGACGAATATGGTTTTAAAAACGCCAGAGAAATCATTAAAGATTTAACCAATGAAAAAAGAACAATTTTAACTGGAAGTTCCGTTGGAATTGAAAGCGAAATCATTAAAATTGTCTTAGAAAATAAAGCCAAAATTATTATTGTGGCTGAAGAAGGGATTAAAAATTTTATTGATTCGCATCAAGAATTAGTGACAGAATTAGAGAAAAATGCTGACCTATTAATTCTTTCTGAAAGCTATGAAAATGAGCAATTAGACAATCTAACAAGTGAATATGCTTCACGTTTAAAAGTTGGATTAATGAAAGTTTTGGTTTATATTCAAATCTCAACATTCAACAAAAATTATCATATGAGCGAGTATGCTTTGAATGAAGGTAAAGACATCTTCGTCGTCCCTGAACCGATCAAATCAAAGTTTAAAGGAAACAATAATTTAATCAAACAAGGCGCTAAAATTATTGAAGATGGAAGAGATGTTTTAAACGAAATTTAACCCCAAAAATCAAAAAACGCAATTTGCGTTTTTTCTTTACAATATTCCTCTTTTTTTTAGATTATTAAAATGATAAAATTAAGCAATATGATAAACGAGGTGAAATAATGATCAAAAAAGAACAAAATTTAGATGATGTGAGCATTTTCGAGTCTCAAAAATCGCAAGCACAAATTAATGCTGAAATTGAAGACGAGTTAAGAGAAAAAGAAGGATCGTTTTTTAAAATGATGTTTCGTTTTTCAATGAAATACAAGTTGCAATCATTAATTGTTTTAATCACTGTGATTATTTCAGCATTAGCTGTTGCTGTAACACCTTTGATTACTAAAGAGTTAATGGAAGTGGCTGGAGAAATTGCAAGGGGTAAACCAGAATCAGTTGTTGGTAAATGAGGAATGACTTGGCAAGCTTTAGTTGGTTTAGACCTGGGAACGATTCTTGTCAATGTAGTGATGGGATTTATTGCTCAATTCATTTCAGGAATGTTAGGAAAACAATTAGAGATTGATTTAAGAAATCAAACTATTGAAAAATTAATTGAAGAAGATATGTCTTACTATTCTGATAAAAAAATTGGAGAAATTTTAACTAAAATTGTTTCTGATACCCAAATTATTGGTGAACAAGTAGCAATCATCATTATTACAGCCATCACTTCAATCTTAACTTTCTTCGTTTCATTGATTATGATGTCAATTATTGATTGAAAATTAACTCTAGTTGCTCTAGGAATGTTTGTAGTAATGCTTATTGCCATGGGTTTAAGTTTCCCACCATTAAGAAAAAGAATGCAAGTTATTCGTAAAGAAGTGACATCACTTAACGGGGATGTTATTGATCGAGTTAATGCTGTGAAATTAGTTAAAGCAATGGGAACAGAAAAATATGAATCAAAAAGAGTTGTTGAAACTCATAAAACATATTATGCAGAATTCAAAAAAATGAACTACTTTTTATCACTATTTATCGCATGTTTATTTGTTGGTGTTTCATCAGTTCAAGTCATGGTCACATTGGCTGCTGGTTTAATTTACGAATCAACACCAGAAGTTCTGATTTCATTAATTCCAACATTTATTATTTCTGTTGGGATTCTAATTGGTCCAATTATGCAAATGATTCGAGTAATTATTGGTTTAGTTCAAGTCTCAACTGCTTCAAAGCGTTTGCATGCAATTTTAACAACTCCAGTCCTATTTAATAACCATTATAAGGACAAGGCCGGAATCGATATTAAACATGTAAATGGTGATATTGTTTTTAAAGATCTTGAATTTAGATATCCTGAAAAACCAAACAAAGTCATCTTACCAAAATTCAATTTTACTTTTGAAAAAGGTAAATCATATGCCTTTGTTGGTGAAACTGGAAGTGGTAAATCTTCAATTGCTAAATTATTATTAAGATTTTACGATCCAAGTGAAGGTGCTGTTTTGATTAATGGTAAAACTGATTTGAAAAAAGCTAATTTATCAACTTACTTAGAACATGTTGGTTATGTCGAACAAGAACCAGCCATCCTTTTAGGAAATGTTTATGAAAATATTAAATATGGTAAATTTGATGCAACCAATGAACAAATCATTGCAGCTGCTAAAAAAGCAAATTTACACAATTTAGTAATGACTTGACCAGGTGGATATGACACCATTTTAGGGGAAAGAGGATTCATGCTTTCTGGAGGTCAAAAACAAAGATTAGTGATTGCTCGAATTTTCTTAAAAAATCCAGAGATCTTAATTTTAGATGAAGCAACATCAGCTTTAGACAATATTGTCGAAAAAGAAATTCAAGCTGAGTTAGATAAATTAATGGAAGGTCGTACATCTTTCACAATTGCTCACCGTTTATCAACAATTAAAAGAGTTGATAAAATCCTGGTTTTAGAACCAGGAAAAGGAATTGTTCAACAAGGAACATATAATGAATTGAAAAAAGTTGATGGAAGATTTAAAAGGCTTTATGAAGCTGGAAAATTAATTAACCAAAAATAGAAAGGGGTTCACATGAAAGAAAAACAAAAAAAGAAATTACCAAATCCAATGAAATTCGAAAGTGAATTTGCTTTTTCATGACAAAAAATGGGTGCTTTTGCTGCCATTATTTGAGAAACTGCAAAAAAGAACCCATTACTTTTTATTTCAATGGTTTTAACAACATCATTAAATGCTGTGATCGCCACTACCATGCCTTTGATTTCATCAAAAGCCGTTACATTATTAACTGCTAATGGTAGACCTTTAGGCCCTGAATTCACTAGCTTTCTAGGGATGGACATGGTTTGAACTAGTTGAATCTGAGTTGCGGTTTTTATGTTCGTGATTTTATTAATTTCAGAATATATAACTGACTATACAATTGGTTTATTCTCACTTAAAATCGAAATCAATGAACGTATCAAAATTGTTCAAGCCTTAGTTAAACAAGATGTAGACTTTTATTTTGATCATGTTTCAGGAAATATTTTAACAAGATTTGTTGCTGATACTCAAAACCTTTCACAAGGAATTCAACAATTTTTAAGTAACTTGATTTATTGTTTGGTGGCGTTTATCGCTGCAACTATAATCTTATTTTCACAAAATTTATATCTTGTTGGGGGAGTTACAATTGGTTATGTTGTCTTCGTGTTAGTGATTGCTGTCTTTATTTTCGTTTATTTCCGTCGTGCATTAATTAGACAATTTGACTTTAAACGTGAAGTCGATGCTGATATCACAGACCGAATTAACAACATTACATTAATCAAATCAACAGGAACAGAAAACTACGAAATTGATCGTCTATATCAAAAAAACCAAGAATATAGTCGTAAAGGAGATCGAGGAGTTTTATTATCAACAATTTTAACACTTTGATTAACTGTCACAATTTCTTTCTTAACCACTTTAATTACAATTGTTGTAATTGTCGGAGTAATTAAAGGCGGACATGATGGACCTAGTTTAATGTTTGAACTAACAACAGGATTACCAATGGCTTCATCAATGGCGATGGCAATTTATATGTTAGTTCCATCATTGCGTGCAGCGACTCGTGCTTCAAATGCGTCACATCGAATTAACGAATTAACTAAGCCAATTCCCTTTATCCAACCAAATCCCGAAGGTCCAAAAATTAATAAAATTAGTTCAATCGAATTTAAAAATATTGATTTTGCTTACCCTAAAAAAATTGATAAAGTGATTATTCCGAATTTGAGTTTCAAATTCGAAAAAGGTAAATCATATGCTTTTGTTGGTGAAACTGGAAGTGGTAAATCAACAATTGGAAGATTACTATTAAGATATTATGATCCAAAAAATGGTCAAATTATTATCAACAATAAACACGATTTAAAAGATGTGAATTTACCATCATATTTAGACAATATTGGTTATGTCGAACAAGACCCACAAATCTTTTATGGAAACTTTATTGACAATATTAAATATGGTCGTTTTAGTGACACCAAAGAACAAGTAATGGAAGCTGCTAAAAAAGCTGATCTTCATGATTTTATTATGTCGTTGCCTGAAGGTTATGAAACCTTAATTGGACAAAGAGGATTCTTATTAAGTGGGGGTCAAAAACAACGTTTAATTATTGCCAGAGTCTTTTTAAGAGATCCTGATTTAGTGATTTTAGATGAAGCAACATCAGCGTTAGATAACATTGTGGAAAAAGAAATTCAAGATCAACTTGATAAATTAGTCGTTGGAAAAACTTCAATCACGATTGCTCACCGTTTATCAACCATTAAAAATGTTGATCAAATTATTGTCTTAGGAATGAATAAAGGAATTGTTCAAGTCGGAACATTTGAAGAATTAATTAACAAACCTGGACACTTTAAAAACCTGTATGAAGCAGGAACAATTTAATGAAAACAAAAGTCCAAGTGATTGGGGCTGGATTAGCGGGATGCGAAATTAGTCACTATCTTGCTCAAAAAGGCTATTTTGTGACGCTTTTTGAATCAAAAAACGTCAAACCAAATCCAGTTCAAGTTTCGAAAACTTTTGCTGAATTAGTTTGTTCAAATTCTTTGCGCAGTAATGAAATTACTAACGCTGTGGGAACTTTAAAAGCAGAAATGCGATTGCTTGGTTCTTTGGTGATTGAAGCTGCTGAATTTGCTCAAGTTCCAGCTGGTGCTAGTCTGGCAGTTGATCGTGTTAAATTTTCAGATTACATCACAACTAAAATTAAAAACAATCCCAGCATTGAAGTTGTTGAAAAAGAAGTTGTTGATTTTGATGCTTCAATTCCGACAATTATTGCCACAGGTCCATTAACCACTCCAGATTTTCAAACCAAAATTCAAACATTACTTGGAACTGATGATTTTTATTTTTTTGATGCCGTGGCCCCAATTGTTAAAAAAGAATCAATTGATATGAATAAAGTTTTTCGTAAAAATCGTTACGAAAAAGGTGAAACCTCAGACTATTTAAATTGTCCAATGAACAAAGATGAATATACTAAATTTTATCAAGAATTAATTCACGGAGAAGTGGCAATCAGTCATTTAGCAGGAGAAGCTGAATTAAAATATTTTGAAGGTTGTATGCCAGTTGAAGCGATGGCAAAACGTGGTGAACAAACACTTTTATTTGGTCCAATGAAACCTAAAGGTTTAAGAAATTTAGATGGGGCAAATAATTATGCCGTTGTCCAATTAAGACAAGATGATGCCAAAGACAGTTTGTATAATCTTGTTGGTTTTCAAACCAACTTAAAATGACCAGAGCAAAAACGTATTTTTCAATTAATTCCAGGATTGGAAAATGCTGAATTTGTCAGGTATGGAGTGATGCATAAAAACAACTTCATTAATTCGCCTAAATTATTAAATCTAGGTCTACAATTAAAAACTAATCCCAACATCTTTTTTGCAGGTCAAATCACGGGCGTTGAAGGTTATGTTGAATCAAGTGTGACTGGAATTATTAGCGCAATTAACTTAGATCGTTGATTAAAGGGATTAGAACTTTTAACCCCACCATCAACAACAGTCACCGGGGCTTTGATTCATTATATTAATAATGCCTCAAACACTGATTTTCAGCCAATGAAAGCCAATTGAGGGATTGTTGATGATATTCCTGATCTCAACAAAAGAGAAAATAAGGTTTTGAAAAAAACACTCTTACACGAACGAGCAATTGAAGATCTTCAAAAATATCTGAATAAAATCTAGTTTTTATCAAATTTAATTTCAATTTACATTTAAATTCACCGTTTAAATATGGTATAACTTATATGTAAATTTATTTGCCCATGTAGCTCAGTTGGATAGAGCACGCGCCTTCTAAGCGTGAGGTCGGAAGTTCGAGCCTTCTCGTGGGCACCAATTAAAAACCAATCATGCTTATGGCATGATTATTTTTTTTAGAAAGGAATTTGTAACAATGTTTTATGAAGAATTAAAACAAGAATTAGAATTATTGAAACAACAAAAAGATTTTTCTGCAGCTTTAAAATTGATTGAACAAGAATTACAAATGCCTTATGTGCCCCACGAATTTGAGCAATATTTAATCAATTTAAAACAAGAAATAACTTCTGAAATGATGAGCGAACAAACTCGCAATCAAAAACAATATGATGTCAAAGAATTAATTAAGATGTTAAATGATGAACAAGATTTAGCAAGTCAAGCTTTAGCAATCAAAGCCTTAGAACATATTAATGTGCGTCCGATTTTAACAGAAATTGAACACTATTTAATGAATGCAATAATGCCTGATGAAAATAAAACCTTGATTTTATTTATTCTTAATGCCCAACAAATTAATCAATCAGTTAAGATGCAAAAAACTAATGGTTTTTACACTCTTAATCCGATGGAATTACAAATTAATCAATTCAATCAAAACTTTGATCAAGTTGTATTGATGATTGAAAATGCGATTGGTAATGAAAATCCAAGCATTAGTCAAATCGCATGTTCATCAGCTTTAATCTTCATGTTGATTAATTTTCCAGCTCCCAACCAAATTGCTGCAAACAATCTAGCAGCTGCAATGATCAAACAAGCTCATGAATTTTTAGGATTAGAATTAAACTATCCAGAATTAAAAACAATGATCAATTTCGACCAAGCAATGGTCGAAATAATTTTAGGAGGAACCAATGAACAAAATTAATTTTAAGGCTCATAATTATGAGAAATTTCATGATTTTAAAGATATAATGATCCAAGCATTTGGGATTGGTTGTTCGTTATGCGAAAGTGATGAAATCGAATATGTTTATCAGAATCACCCACCAATTATCGGAAATTTAATTAAAAATCAAAGTAAAAATTTAACAGATCAAGAAGTTGATAAACTCATTGCAAAACCCTTAGAACAATGACAAGCATTTGATGAACAAAATGCTAATCAAATGATTCCAACATTTTTATGCATGAATTGCTTTGAAATAGAAAAGGATAAAAATGAAGAATAAGAAAAAACTCTTTGAGTTTTTAACCATTTTTACAGCTGTTGTCGGAACAATGGTTGGAGCTGGAATTTATGTTAAAAACGACAATATTAATGGTCATGTTTTAGGAAATGTTCAAAACCCAATTTTAGCAATTATTTTATGAGCAATCATGGCTGTTGTTTTGTTGTTCACAATTATTGTTTTTTTAGAAATTGCTAGTTCAACAAAAAAAGATGGTCATGGAACACTTGCCAATTGAGTCAACAAGTTTTTAAATCGTCGTGTTGCAAGTGCGGTTAGCATTTTTTTCACCTTTGTTTATTTACCAATGAACTATGCTTTCTTTTCCACTTTAATCATTCAATATTTAATGGATGCTGCTCACGTGACATTGACTCAAAATCAAAGTTTTATTTTATATTTAACAGCCCCAGCAATTTTTATTCTTGGATTGGGTGCGATTAATGCATATGCAAGAAATATTGGTAAACATATTCAAATTTTTGGGACTTTTTTCAAATTTATTCCTTTATTTCTAGTCTTTATTGCCTTTATTGTTCCAGACAAAACTTGAGGTGTACTTTTAGGAACCAATCAAGATCCTGGGACTGGTAATTCATGGTCAACGAGTTTTGAAAATATTGATGGAGTGAAAGTTTTGTCTGGTTTTGCCCCGATTTTATTTGCTTTTAATGGTTTTATTTATGCTGCTAATATGCAATCAGAAACCGAAAACAAGGATGTTGTTGCCAAAGGAATTTTATTTGGTGTGATATTCACTGGAGCATTTTATGTTTTAATTGCCCTTGCTTTATTTTTAGGTTCAAAAAATGGAAGTGTTGTCAGTTTTTTTGAATATTTATTTTCTGGTTTTAAAAACGTTGAAACAGTTGATCCAACAACCAAAAGTGTTGCTATTTTATTATCTAATTTAATTTTAGTTTCAGTCTCATTTTTAGGAGTTAATTCTTATAATCTAACTGGAACGAATAACATTTATACTGATTCACAAACCGGAATTCTTTGATCGAATTCCAAATTTATCAAACGTGCACATTCAGGAATGTTTCAGTCATTGCTTGGATTAATCTATTTATTTATTTGAATTCCAATTTCAATTTCATCAGGTAAAAAACCTGGATATATGCTTGATCAAATGTCAAACTTTGGGGCTGTGATTAGTTTTACGATTTACACCCTTTTAGTGGTTTTAGCAATGATCAATCGGAAAACTCAAAAAGTCGAAGTTGATAAGATAAAAAATGGTGTTTTTTGAGTTTCATCCATCATTTCAACCTTAATGCTTGTTTTTATTATTGGTTTTCAATTTTATGATTATTTTTCCTCAAGTGAAATGATTAAACCAATTATGGCTGGGATTGTGATTGGTTTAATTGTCATTATTTGAACAATTAATGAAATTTTATTATGGAAAAAACCAATCAATCTGGAAAAAATAATCAAAGCAAAAAATGAGTATGAACAAAAAGAAAGTATAATTAAGAAAAGAAAACTTAAAGAGGTAGTGTAATGAAATTTATTGATAATGCTAAGTTTATGATTAAAGCTGGTAAAGGTGGAGATGGAGCCGTCAGTTTTCGTCATGAACTTTATGTCGCTGAAGGTGGTCCGAATGGTGGAGATGGTGGAAATGGTGGAGACATCATTTTTATTGGTGACAGCGGAAAACAATCATTATTAGATTTAAAAGTCCAAAAAATTTATAAAGCTGAAGATGGTGAAAAAGGCGATATTAAAAATATGCATGGAGCTGCTGGAAAAGATAGAGTTATTAAAGTTCCGACTGGAACTGTTCTTTTTGATGCTAAAACTGGAGCGATGTTAGTTGATATTGATGAACATGATAAAACAGTGATTGTTGCAAAAGGTGGCAAAGGTGGCAAAGGAAATGCGCGTTTTGCCAATTCTAGAAACAAAGCTCCAACCATTTTTGAAGCAGGTGAACTTGGTCAAGAATTTGAAGTTAGAGCAGAATTAAAAGTTTTGGCTGATGTTGGTTTTGTTGGTTTACCAAATGCTGGTAAATCAACTTTGCTAAGAGCAATTTCTAATTCTAAACCTGAAGTTGCTGATTACGCTTTCACCACTTTAAATCCTCAACTTGGTGTGGCAAAAGCCCAAAGTGGTGAAACATTTATTGTCGCTGATTTACCTGGTTTAATTGAAGGAGCAAGTTTAGGAAAAGGACTTGGTCATGAATTTTTAAAACATATTGAACGTTGTCGTGTAATTTGTCATGTGATTGATTGAACTGGAAATTATGGTCAAGAAAACATTATTAAAAATTATGAATTAATTCGCAAAGAATTATTAGATTACAATTTAAATCTTGATAAACGTCCTGAAATTATTGTGGCGAACAAAATGGATCAAGATGAAGCCCAAATTAATATGTTGGATGAAGATATTTTAGCTTACTTTAAAGATAAAAAACTTGTTCAAGTTTCAGGTTTAAAAAGACAAAACACGAGTCAATTATTAAATATGATTGCCGAAGAATTGAAAACTGCTAAAATGATTCCGTTATGAGAATTAGGTGAAACTCAAAATCCAGATTTCAAACTTTATACCCTTGATGAACCAGTTGTTGATATTCAAATTATGAATAAAGGGAATGGTCGATGAGAAGTTTCTGGTGATTCTGTTTTTAGAGTGTTTCAAAAAACCCCAATCACCACTCATGATAACTTACTATTGTTTAATGAAAAAATGAAAAAGCTTGGAATTTATGAGCAACTAAGAAATCGTGGTGCCAAAAAAGGTGATATTGTTAAAGTCTTTGATTATGAATTAGAATGATTGGACTAAGATGAAATTAGCAAAATATTTAGATGATCTTGTTGAATGAATTCAACAAAGTGTCAAAGCCGCACATGCTGATGGAGTTATTGTTGGATTAAGTGGGGGTATTGATTCGGCAGTTGTGGCCAATTTGGCCAAAAAAGCTTTTCCCAATAATTATTTAACCGTTTGGATGCCAATTGCTTCAAGTCAAGAAGATTGAACATGCCAAGAAGCAATTGTTCAAGCAAATGATTTAAATTGTGTGACTGTTGATTTGCTTGAAACATTCAAGCAAATCGAAAAAACAATGACTAAAACCAATGTTGAACTTGCCCCACTTGCTTTAGCAAACACTAAAGCCCGATTAAGAATGTCAACTTTATATGCTTTGGGTCAATCAAAAAAATATTTAGTTCTAGGAACTGATAATTGAGATGAATGACATATTGGTTATTTTACGAAGTATGGTGATGGAGGAGTTGATCTTGTACCATTAATTCATTTACTAAAACGTGAAGTCAGACAAGCTGCTAAACTGTTGAATGTCCCTGAAGTGATCATCGACCGTGCTCCCACTGCTGGATTATGAACCAATCAAACTGATGAAGATGAAATTGGGTTGAGTTATGATGTGATTGATGATTATTTAATCGGAAAAAACAAAGATGTAAATGTTGAACAACGCCTTCAACATTTACATGCAATTAGTGAACATAAACGTAATTTAGCTGCAAAACCAAAAGAATTTTTAAGAGATTAGAACTATCAAATGTTCTTTTTGTTAAAATAAGATAAATTATTAGTTGAGAGGTTAGCATGTTTTTATCGTCATTAGAAGTCTTCGGACTCAATGTTCCATTATCAATTTTGGTATATGTTTTTAGTATCATGGCCGGTTTAACCTTGCTGATTTACATCTTGAATTTAGTTTTTCGTAAGATCAAACAAGAAACAACCAACAATGAAGAATTAGAAAATATTAAAAAAATTGAACTAGGGAAACAAAACGTGGACAACGAAATTCAATCAATTCTGAAAGATAGAAAGAAAGGCAAAAAATGGACTTCTCTAATAAAAAGAATAACAACTTAAATCCGGTTCAACCTGACAAAACACCTGTTTATGTGAATGATGCCAACATCAAAAATCCATATCAACAAAGTCAATTTTCCAACCAAAATTTGAGCAATCAAAATTTGGCTGAAAATTTAGGATTTAACCAACCAATTCATAATCAAACAAGACCTAATTTTACAAAAAAACAATTAGAAAATGCTGAAATCCCGAATCAAATTGCTAAAGAAATTCGTTTGCAAAAACTTTCTTTAACCGGCATTATTTTTATTGGTTTTGTGCTTTTATTTATTTCGGCATTTTTTGTTTTAGTGCATTATTTAGCCCCAATCGTGAATGATTCACAACTTAAAATCCCGTTAAAGTTTATCCCTCATCCAGCTGTGATGATTATTTTAATGATCTTTTCATTACTTTTCTTTTTAATTGGTTTAATTGATTTTAACCATTTAAGAATTGGGTTAAAAAGTTATAAAACCGATTTGCTAATGGGGGTTGAAAAAATTCCTTACTTTTTGGTGAGAAATTATAAGGCTTTAGTTGCTCGTCCAATTTATATGAATTGAATTTCATTTAGTATTTATTTATGAGGTGGAATTATTATCGGAATTTTCTTTATTATTAAAACAGCGACAAAAGATAATCCTTCAATGAACACTGAAATTATTATTATGATTTCAATTTTAGCTTCAACACTTTTTATTCACATTATTTCGTTATTTTTTACAAGAGCTCGCAAAGGTAATATTAGTGCATATTATGGTTATGAAATTGTACCTTTTGATCAAGTTAAAGATATTCGTAAAAGAACTAACCGCATTTGCATGGTAATCTTCTTTGTCTTCTTAACATTGGTTTTATTCATTGTGATCATTCCTTGAATGATTGTCAGAAAAAATAAAAATAAACCAATAATTCCGTTCATTTAAATTGTAGTGGTTCCTTTTTCTTTACATATAATTTTACAACCACTTTGTTGTGATTTTGATTATGTGTCCCGAAAAAGGAACCACTCGTTTTTTGTTATAATATATGTATAGAAAGTTGGCGTTTATTTATGAAAGATTATCTAAAATATTGAAAAGAAGATATTGGTTTTAATTCAAATTCTATTGAAAATGAAGAATTGACTAAAGAACAATATCTTTCATATTTTTATCAAAATCAAGAAGTGCAGGAATATTATTCAGTAGCTAATAAAAATTTAAATAACGCTTTCTTAGAAACGTTGAATGGTAAAAGAATTAAAGAGATTTTTACTGAATTAGAAATCTTTAATTTTAAAAATGCCGTAGATTTTGTTGAACAAAATTTTTTTTATAATAAAACAAAAATTGACAATAGATATATCAAACAAATTAGTGAGATATTATTAGAAAATTTTAATATGAATATTTTTAGTAGAACGTTCGTTAATGCTTTGATGCCAATTTGAGATAAAAAAACTCAAGAACAAATATATCCGAATTTAATTGGAGAATATAGAACGACTGGTTTGGAAAAAATGAAAGCAAATGGAGAAAGGTTAGTTTTTATGAATCCTAATTTTATAGAATCTAACATGAATAAAAATTTGGAAAGATATAACAAAGTTTTATTAGATCCATTATCCACAGAAATCAAGAAAGTTGATGCTGCATTATTATTTCATCTAAATTTCGAATTTATTCATCCATTTGCAGAAGGGAATGGAAGAACTGGTAGATTAGTTTTGGATTCTATGTTTTTTGAACAAAACATATTTCCAATTAATATAAAAAATAAAAGAAATCACGAAAAATACTTAAATATTTTGAGCACAACATTAAGCGATAAAGAAAAACAAAAAGATTGAACTTTATTCGAAGAAATGCCAACTGATTTTAAAGAATTTTTCTATGAATTAATTTTCGAAGAATCTAATAATCTAAGTGAAAAAGGTTTAATTTCTAAGGAAGTTAAAAAACAATTTTTTTCAACTCAAAATTTATTAAAACAAATATATGAATATCATCAAAATAAAAATATTGAATTAGAACTTTAGAATAATTCAATGCAATGACTCAAAAGTGAAACAGCATTTTTTCTTGTAGTTAAATGATATTTTATTGTATTTTGCTTTATATTGTGTAATATTTCTATATACAATTGAATATCAAAAGTCAAAAACTTATATATGCTAGAACAATGGTCTGGCGTCTCTACCCTTAACCAATTAAGGACTATAAGTTCATCTTAAAGTAAGTTTTTGTCACACAAAAGCTTACTTTTTTTGATTTCAGAAAGGAAAAAATGAAAAATACACAAATTATTATTTTAGATTTTGGAAGTCAATACACCCAACTCCTTGCTCGTCGAATTCGTGAATTACATGTTTATGTTGAAGTTATTGATTATGAAATTACAGCTGCAGAATTAAAAGCATATCAAAATTTAAAGGGAATAATTTTTTCAGGTGGTCCGGCTAGTACTTATCAAACAGATGCTTATCAAATTGATCAGCAAATTTATAATTTAGATTTACCAATTTTAGGAATTTGCTATGGAATGCAACTTTTAGCCCATGACTTTGATGGGGTTGTGCAACAAGCACAAAAACAAGAATTTGGGCGTGCTACAATTTCAATTTCGATTCACAACGCTTTAACCAAAGATATTCCCAAAGACTCAATTGTGTGAATGAGTCATGCTGATCATATTGATAAAATGCCAAAAGATTTTGAAATTATTGGAACTTCAAAAAATTCAATTGCCTTGATTAAGCATGAAACCAAAGAATTCTATGGCATTCAATTTCACCCTGAAGTGACCCAATCAGAATACGGAACAGTGCTTTTAAAGAATTTTATTTTTAATATTTGCCAAGTCAATCAAGATTGATATCTTGAAGATTTTATCGAACAAACAATCGCTAACATCAAAGCAACAGTTAAAGACCAAAAAGTTGTTTTAGGATTATCTGGGGGAGTTGATTCTTCGGTGAGTGCTGTGTTAATTCAAAAAGCCATTCAAGAACAACTAACTTGTGTTTTTGTTGATCATGGTTTGCTTCGTAAAAACGAAGCAAACGAAGTGATTGAATTTTATGAAAAGCATTTTCAAATGAAGATTGTCAAAATTGATGCTAGTGAAATGTTTTATCAACATTTAAAAGGTGTTGTTGATCCTGAACAAAAACGGAAAGTTATTGGTAAGTTATTTATTGATGTTTTTACCAATTACATTGAAGAACATAACCAAGAAATTACTTTTTTAGCCCAAGGAACCATTTATCCCGATATTATTGAATCCTCAAAAAAAGGACATAGTTCAAAAACAATTAAATCACACCACAATGTTGGAGGATTGCCTAAAGATTTAAAATTAACTTTGTTAGAACCAATTAAAGATTTATTTAAAGATGAAGTTCGTCAAATTGGTCAAAGTTTAGGCATTGCTGATCAACTAATTAATCGTCATCCATTCCCAGGTCCTGGTTTAGGAATTAGAATCATTGGGGAAGTGACAAAAGCAAAATGTGATTTACTTCGTGAAGTTGATGCAATATTTATTGAAGAATTAAGAAAAAAGAAATTATACAATAAAGTTTCTCAAGCATTTGCCACCTTACTACCTGTTAAAACAGTCGGAGTGATGGGAGATAATCGCACATATGAAAATCTAGTGGCTTTGAGAAGTGTTGATTCAATTGATTTTATGACTGCTCAAGCTTCACATCTACCTTGAAAATTTATTGATCATGTTGTTGGACGCATTATTAATGAAGTTGAAGGGGTAAATCGTGTGGTTTATGACGTGACGTCAAAACCACCAGGAACGATTGAATGAGAATAAGGAGATAAGATGACAAAAAAATTAATCCAACAAGCTTTAACTTTTGATGATATTTTAGCAGTTCCAGCATACAGTGAAGTGTTACCAAAAGATGTAGTTTTAAAAACCCGTTTAACTAAAAAAATTAGTTTAAACATTCCTTTAATGTCAGCTGCCATGGACACTGTGACTGAATCAGAGATGAGTATTCATTTAGCGCTGCTTGGTGGGGTTGGGGTGATTCATAAAAATTTAACCATTGAACAACAAGCTGATGAAATTAGAAAAGTGAAAGCTTTTCAAACTAACTTTGACCATTATGTGAATGCCAATTTAGATCAAAACAAGCAATTAATTGTTGGTGCTGCAATTTCAACAAGTGCGGACGCTGTTAAACGTTTAGAACAACTAGTGGAGGCTGGAATTGATTTTGTGGTCATTGATTCAGCACATGGTCATTCTTTACATGTGCTGAATTTAGTCAAAAAAGCTCGTAATTTATATCCAAATTTACAAATCATTGCTGGCAATATTGCAACCGAACAAGCAGCCAAAGATTTACATGAAGCTGGGGTTAATGCTGTTAAAGTCGGGATTGGTCCAGGAAGTATTTGTACAACCAGAATTGTGGCTGGAATTGGAGTTCCTCAAATTACAGCTCTGGCCAATGTGGCCGCATATTGTCAACAACATGATCTGCCTTTAATTAGTGATGGGGGAATTAAATATTCTGGAGATTTAATTAAAGCATTGGGATTTGGGGCTGATGTGATTATGATTGGTTCATTGTTTGCTGGAACTAAAGAAGCTCCCGGAAACATCATTACAATCAATGACAAACATTTTAAATCTTATGTTGGCATGGGGTCAATGGTTGCCATGGAGCGTGGGAGTCATGATCGTTATTTTCAAAAAGACCAAAAAAAATTAGTTCCCGAAGGAATTGAATCGTTGGTTGAATATAAAGGTGAAGTTAGCAATATTGTTTATCAATTAATGGGTGGTCTTTGTTCTGGAATGGGGTATACTGGTTGTCAAACCATTGCTGAAATTAAACACAAAGTGGAATTTGTGCAAATCACACATGCTGGTTTAAGTGAATCACACCCTCATGGTGTGGAGATGATTAAAGCCCCACCAAATTACAAATAGTGACTTTAAATTGCTTGGCAATCTAAGCATAATAATCAAACTATTAGTTTATCATTTTCTCAATGTTAACCTAAAATTCTAAAAAGTACTTTCTAAACAGGAAAGTACTTTTTAGTTATTTTCTTATAAGATTAAATTGAGTAGGTATATAAAAAAACAAAATACTCACATAAAACAGCAATTATTAAGGTATTTAATTTAAAAATATAAACATTTAAGTGCTTATATATTAACATAAATGACATTTACTCAGAAAGAACTTTGAAAATGAAAAAACTATTAACATTATTAGGTAGTATCGGAATTTTAGCCACAACAAGTGTAACTGTTGTGGCTTGTGGGAATAAAGCAACAAATTCAATTACCAATATTGAAAATGAACTTAAACAAATTTTAAATCAAAAACAAGATTCCGCGTGAAATTTAGAAGAACTCCAAGACAAAATTAATGATCAATATGGAGAATCCTCAATTAGTGTTGAATTGATTGATTCATCCATCCGTGCTTCTGGTTCACAAATTCATCAAGATCAATACAAATTCACAAGTAGTGGTAATAATTACACTGGTTCAATTATTTTAACCCATACTTGAACAGAAACCATTAACGAGACTGTTAATATTTCAACAATCGAAATTGATTTACAAGCGATTTTAGATGAACAAACAACCAAAGCTTGAACTGAAAACGATTTACAACAAAGAATTGATGAAAAATATCCTTGAGGGGGAATTACTGTTAAAAAAAGTGGTTCATCTCGTGCTAATCATTTGGAAGAACGCCACGATCAATACACCTTTACAGGTGATGGAAATATTGGTAATGAATTTGAATATACTGGATCAATTATTTTAACTCATAATTGAACAGAAACAGTTGATGATACTGTTAATATTTCAACAATCGAAATTGATTTACAAGCGATTTTAGATGAACAAACAACCCAAGCTTGAACTGAAAACGATTTACAACAAAGAATTGATGAAAAATATCCTTTAGGTGCAATTGCTGTTAAAAAAAGTGGTTCATCTCGTGCTCATCATCCTGAAGAACATTATGATCAATATACATTTACAGGTGATGGAAATATTGGTAATGAATTTGAATATACTGGTTCAATTATTTTAACTCATAATTGAACAGAAACAGTTGATGATACTGTTAATATTTCAACAATCGAAATTGATTTACAAGCGATTTTAGATGAACTAAAAAATCAAGCTTGAATTGAAAGTGATTTACAACAAAGAATTGATGAAAAATATCCTTTAGGTGCAATTGCTGTTAAAAAAAGTGGTTCATCTCGTGCTCATCATCCTGAAGAACATTATGATCAATATACATTTACAGGTGATGGAAATATTGATAATGAATTTGAATATACCGGATCAATTACTTTAACGCATAATTGAACCAAAAAAATTGATAATACCAAACCAATCGGTGAGATTAAAGAAGGTTTACAAGCTATTTTAGATCAAGAAGAATATAAATATAAAGCTTGAAATCAAGAAGACTTACAAAGTGCAATTGATAAAGAATTTGGTATAAAAGAAATTGAAGTTACTCCAGTTAATGCTTTAACTCGTTCTTTTGACATTGCCCCCCAACCCCAACGAAATAAATGAAAATTTGTTGGAAATGGTTCAATAGACAACGAATATAAATGAAATGAAAACATTGAATTAACTCATAAATGAGAAAAGAAAATTGATACAACAAAAAATATTTCAGAAATTAAAAAAGATTTAGAAAAAATTGTTAGATCTCAAGAAGAATTTTGAAATGCAAAAACATTAGAAAACAAAGTCTCAGAATTATATCCAAAAAGTGGAATTAAAGTTATTGAACAAAAATTATTAAAATCTGAAAAAGTTCCGATTACAAAATGGAAATTTATTGGCGAAGGTTCTATTGAAAATGACTATATATATAATGGTGAATTAGAAATATATCAAATCAAAGACATGCAATCTTATCCTCAAACCATATATATCGATGCTAAAACTCAAGAAATTAAATCAACTAACGATACAGCCCCACAAGAAACTAAAGAAGTTTTACATATTGGTTTTGGCATGGACAATGAAAAAAATATAATGAAAGCACATAAAATGCCAAAAAATATTGAAAAAGTACCCAATTATATTTCACCCCAAATAAAGAGTTTATACAAAATATTTGATGGGGCTATTCAATTTAATGACAGTAATGTTTCGGAATGAGATACTTCAAATGTTGAAATTATGAAAAATGCATTTATGGATGCAGAATCATTTAATCAAGAACTAAATGATTGAAATGTATCTAATGTTTGAGACATGAATACGATGTTTATTAGAGCAAAGGCATTTAATCAAGATTTAAATAATTGAGAAACCTCAAAAGTTCAAAAAATGTCGCACATGTTTCAAGGAGCTGAACAATTTAATGGAAACATTTCAACATGAGACACCTCAAATGTAACTGAAATGCAACTAATGTTTCAAGATGCAGAATCATTTAATCAAGATTTAACAAGAAAAGATAAAATATGAGACACCTCAAATGTAACTGATATGACCATGATGTTTGATGGGGCAAAGAAATTTAATGGTAACATTTCAAATTGAGATACTTTAGAAGTAAAAAATATGGGATCTATGTTTCAAAATGCACAATCATTTAATGTTGATATTTCAAATTGAAACACTTCAAATGTAACTGATATGTCTAGCATGTTTAAAGGTGCAAACAAATTTAATAGAAACATAAACACTGTAGACGATCATTGAAACACTTCAAATGTAACTGATATGTCTGGAATGTTCTCAAATGCAAGAGTATTTAATGCTGATATTACCAACTGAAACACTTCAAATGTAACTGATATGAGTTCTATGTTCGAAAATGCAAAAGCATTTAATGCTGATATTACCAACTGGAACACTTCAAAAGTCACAAATATGTCTAGTATGTTTAAGGGCACAAACAAATTTAATAGAAACATAAACACTGTAGACAATCATTGAAACACTTCAAATGTAACTAATATGTCTGGAATGTTCGAAAATGCAAGAGTATTTAATGCTGATATTACCAACTGGAACACTTCAAAAGTCACAAATATGTCTAGTATGTTTAAAGGTACAAATTCATTTAATAAAGACATAAATACTGTTGGTGATGTTTGAAACGTTTCAAAAGTAACTGATATGAAAGAAATGTTTAAAGATGCATCAGCATTTGATGGTGATATTTCAAATTGAAACACTTCTAAAGTAACAACAATGGAGGGGATGTTTGAAGCAGCAGCAATATTTAATAGAAATATTTCAGGGTGAGATACTCTAAATGTGAAAAATATGACTAGTATGTTTAGATATGCAAAAGCATTTAATCAAGATTTAAAAAGCTGAAATGTAGATAATGTTTATGATTGTTATAACTTTTCATTTGAATCAGGTTTAACAGAAGAAAATTTACCTAATTTTCCAGAATGATAGTGTGACAAAAAAACCGTTGCTGATTAGTAAGTCACTGGTATTGATCTAATTTTTACTAAAATCCAAAATGGATTTTAGTTTTTTTCTTTTAAATTATAACGGTAATAATTAAATTTATTTTTTAGCACTCACCTATTCACATTGCTAAAACATATGCTATAATTTTTGTAATTATAAATTCAATGTGGAGGTTTATATGGATATTCAAGAAAAAGGTAAAGTCACTGACGCGTTAGCCAAATACACAAGAGATTTAACAAAAGATGCCAAAGATGGCAAAATTGATCCCGTGATTGGGCGTGAAGAAGAAATTATGCGTGTGGTGCGAATTTTAAGTCGTAAAACCAAAAATAATCCTGTTTTAATTGGAGAACCTGGAGTTGGTAAAACCGCGGTTATTGAAGGATTGGCTCAACGAATTGTTAAAGGTGATGTGCCATCTGTTTTACGAAATAAAAGAATTTTAGAACTTGATATGGGAAGTTTAATGGCCGGGGCGATGTATCTTGGTGATTATGAAAGTCGTATTAAAGGAGTTGTGAATGAAATTAAACAATCAAATGGAGAAATTATTTTATTCATTGATGAATTACATTTAATTGTTGGAGCTGGTAAAACTGGTCAATCTGGAGGGATGGATGTTTCTAATTTATTGAAACCTTCACTTGCTCGCGGTGAATTAAAAGCAATTGGAGCCACCACTTTAAATGAATATCGTCAATACATTGAAAAGGATGCAGCTTTAGAAAGACGTTTTCAAAAAGTTTTAGTCGCGGAACCAACTTTAGAACAAACAATTTCGATTTTACGTGGTTTAAAAGAACGTTTTGAAAACTATCATGGAGTAAGAATTCACGACAATGCGCTTGTCGCTGCCGCTGATTTATCAAATCGTTATATTTCTGACCGTTTTTTACCAGATAAAGCGATTGATTTGGTCGATGAAGCAGCTGCTGGAATTAAAACAGAACTGGCTTCCATCCCTGAAGGATTAGACCAAATCAATCGTAAAGTTATGCAATTAGAAATTGAGCGTTCAGCGCTTTCTAAAGAAAAAGATAGTAAATCTCAAGACCGTTTAATTGAAGCTGAAACTGAATTAAAATCCTTGCAAGTTAAACAATCTGCTTTAAACCAACAATGAGAATCAGAAAAAAAGGTTTTAGAAAGAATTAATGGTTTTAAAAACACGATTGAACAATTAAAAAAAGAATTAGAAATCACACAAACTGAAGGTAATTATAAACGTGCTGGAGAGATTCAATATTCATTACTCCCAACACTTGAAAAACAATTATTAGAAACTGAAATGAATTCTAAAGATTCGTTATTAACAGAAGAAGTAACTGAAGAAGAAATTGCAAGTATTGTCGCTCGTTGAACTAACATTCCGGTTGACAAATTGATTGAATCAGAAAAAGCTAAACTCTTAACTTTACCCGAAACTTTAAAAGAACAAGTTAAAGGTCAAGATGAAGCAATTCAAGCAGTTTGTGAAGCGATTATGCGTAGTCGTGCAGGGATTAAAGATCCGAATAAACCAATTGGAAGTTTCTTATTTTTAGGCCCAACTGGGGTTGGAAAAACTGAAGTGGCCAAATCTTTGGCTGAAGCGATGTTTAACTCAGTGAAAAAAATGATTCGCATTGATATGAGTGAATACATGGAAAAACATTCAGTTTCTAAATTGATTGGTTCACCTCCTGGATATGTCGGATATGAAGAGGGTGGAAGATTAACTGAAGCTGTTAGAAGAAATCCATATTCAATTATTTTATTTGATGAAATCGAAAAAGCTCACCCAGATGTTTTCAATGTTTTATTACAAGTTTTAGATGATGGAAGAATCACAGATTCTTTAGGTAAAACAATTGATTTTAAAAATACAATTATAATTATGACTTCAAACATTGCCAGTGAATATATGTTAAACGCTGAAAATCCCAATGAGATTAGTCAACAAATGTTAACTGCTGAATTACAAAAACATTTCCGACCAGAATTTTTAAACAGAATTGACAATATTGTCACATTCAACGCTTTGTCAAAAGATGTCATTGTTGAAATCATTGATAAATTATTGAATGAATTGGCAAAACGTTTAGAAAAAACGCATTCTTGATACATTTCATTTTCAGATAATGCGAAAAAAGACATTTTAGAAAATGGTTATGATCTAAAATTTGGAGCACGACCAATTAAACGTTATATTGAAAAAAATTTAGAAACATTGTTAGCTAAAGAAATTATTAGTGGGCATTTACAAGAAGATAAAAAATACTTAATTGATGTTGAAGAAAAAGGTCATTATGTTCTTAAAAATTCAGCAGCTTTAAATTAGCAATATAATCATTTAAGTGCTAAAATATGAAATGGGAGTCGTGATTTAATGTTAACAGATAGACAAGAATTGATTTTAAAAGTGATTGTTCAAGAATTTATTAAGACTGTTCAACCAGTTGGTTCGAAAACCATTTTAGATCTTTTACACATTAAAATTTCTAGTGCAACAATCAGAAACGAATCAGCATTTTTAGAAGAAAAAGGTTACTTAGAAAAACAACACACATCTTCTGGACGTGTGCCATCAACTCAAGGTTATCGCTATTATGTTGATTTCTTGATGAATAAAACAAGCAACGAAGAACTCAAACACCAATTAGAAAAATTAATTAATTTACGAAACAATAATATCGAAGATGTGCTTGATCAAGCCACAAATATTATTAGTGAAATGACCAAATTAACAGCCATCATTTCAACCAAAGAAACTAAAAATGATGTGTTATTAAAAAAGATTGATTTAATTCCATTATCCGATGAAAATGCTTCAGTGATTTTCGTTTTATCAAATGGAATGGTTCAAAAAAAAGTTTTTAATTTAAGAAATATTTCTTTGTCTGACTTGTCAATTTCCATCGAACTTTTTTCAGATAACTTAGTTAATGAAAAAATTTCTGACATTGATAAAATCACACAAAAATTAAAAAGTGAATTAAAAATTAGCGTTCAAAATTATGAGTTTATTTTTCAATCATTTTTAGGTGCAATTTTACAAGGTGGTCAAGAAACCAAAGAAATGCATGGATTGAAATATATGCTTGAAAATCCAGAATTTAATAATACTGAAAAATTAAAATCTGTGATTCAAATTATGGAAAAAATGTCCCCTTTTGATTGATATAATGTCCATTATGGTTCGAATCAATCAATCCATAAAATTGTGACAAGCATCGGAGAAGATGGTGACAACAATCTTGATGATATAGCGATGCTGGGAGCAGAATTTGAAATGAATGGGAAATCAACAGCCATTACATTAGTTGGTCCTAAACGTATGAATTATGATCAAGCAATGCAATTAGTGGAATGACTAATTCAACTCGTTGATAAAAAACAAAAGGAGAAGTATGAGTAAAGACAAACACGACAAAAAAGAATCAAAATCTGAAAAAGATGAATTTCAAATCACATTAGATTTTTTAGGAACCCAAGATCCTGAAATTCATATTAATTATAAAAAAATTGTTGAAGATAAAGTTCAAATTTTAGAAGCTGAAATCGAAGCGTTAAAAATACAACTAACAACTCAAAAACAAGAAGCAGAAGAAGAAAATTTGAAGAACATTGCTAAAATCCAAACGATGGCCAGACGCCATTCTGAAGAAATTTCATCAATGCGCAAATATGGTGGAACCAAACTGGCAGAAGACATTTTAAGACCAATTGATTTATTTAAAAAAGTTTTAAATTCGCCAGTGTCAAGTGATGAAATTAAAAATTATTTCATTGGTTTTGAAATGGTGATTAAACAAATGGAACATGCTTTAGAAGAAAACGGCATCCAACAAATTCAAGTGAATATTGGTGACCAATTTGATCCATTGATTCACAATGGTAACGAAACAGTTGAATCTGAAGAATTTAAAACAGGGCAAATTGTTGCGGTAATATCAAATGGTTATAAATTATATGAACGCGTGATTATGCACGCATTAGTCAAAGTGGCAAAATAAGAAAAAGAGGTACAAAAATATGGCAAAAGAAAGAATAATAGGAATCGATTTAGGAACAACAAATTCAGTTGTTTCTGTTATGGAAGGTGGACAACCAATCGTGTTGGAAAACCCAGAAGGACAACGCACAACTCCATCAGTTGTTGCTTTCAAAAACAGCGACATCATTGTTGGGGGAGCTGCCAAACGTCAAGCAGTTACTAACCCAAATGTGGTAAGTTCTGTGAAACGTAAAATTGGAACAACTGAAAAATTACACGTGAATAACAAAGATTACACACCAGAACAAATTTCTGCAGAAATTTTAAGATATATGAAAAAATATGCAGAAGATAAATTAGGAGAAACAATTACTAAAGCAGTTATTACTGTTCCGGCATATTTCAATGATGCACAACGTAAAGCAACAAAAGATGCTGGAATTATTGCTGGTTTAAATGTTGAACGTATTATCAATGAACCAACAGCTGCGGCTTTAGCATATGGTTTAGACAAACAAGACAAAGAACATAAAGTTTTAGTTTATGACCTTGGAGGGGGAACATTTGACGTCTCAATTCTAGAATTAGCGGATGGAACTTTTGAAGTACTTTCAACAAGTGGAGATAACCACCTTGGTGGAGACGATTTCGACCATGTGGTAACTGACTGATTAATTGAACAATTGAAAAAAGAGCAAGGTGTTGATTTATCAAAAGATAAAATGGCTTTACAAAGATTAAAAGAAGAATCAGAAAAAATTAAAATTAATTTATCTTCACAATTAGAAACAGAAGTGAATTTACCATTTATTGCAATGAATGAAAATGGACCAGTTTCTTATTCAACAACCCTAACAAGATCAGCTTTTGAAAAAATGACAAGTGGTCTTGTTGAAAGAACTCGCAAACCTGTTGAAGATGCTTTAAAAGCAGCAAAACTTGCCCCAAGTGATATTGAAGAAATTTTACTGGTTGGGGGATCAACACGTATCCCAGCGATCCAAGCCTTAGTTAAAAGCTTATTGAAAAAAGAACCAAACCGTTCAATCAATCCTGATGAAGTAGTAGCCATGGGAGCGGCGATCCAAGCTGGAGTATTAGCTGGAGATGTGACTGATGTTTTATTATTAGATGTGACTCCATTATCACTTGGAATCGAAACAATGGGTGGAGTATTTACCAAATTAATCGAAAGAAATACAACTATCCCAACTGAAAAATCACAAATTTTTTCCACAGCTGCTGATAATCAACCAGCTGTTGATATCAACATCTTACAAGGTGAAAGACCAATGGCTGGTGATAACAAATCATTGGGTCAATTCCAATTAACAGGAATTAAACCAGCCCCAAAAGGACAACCACAAATCGAAGTTACTTTCAAAATTGATGTCAACGGAATTGTGAGTGTCACTGCCAAAGATAAAGACACAAATGAGACTAAATCAATTACAATTTCAAATTCAGGATCATTAACAGATGATGAAATTGAAAGAATGGTGCAAGAAGCAAAAGACAATGCTCAAGCAGATGACGTAAAACGCAAAAATATCGAACTAAAAAATAAAGCTGAAAGTTATATCAATGTTTTAGAAACTAGTTTAAAAGATGCTGGAGATAAAATTAGTCCAGAACAAAAAACTCAATCTGAAACAATGATTAATGAAATTCGTGAATTATTAGCAAAAGAGGATTGAGCAACTCTGGAAACTAAAATGCAAGAATTAGAACAAGCAATGGCAATGGCAGCTGAAATGGCGCAACAACAAAGTGAAGCTAAACCAGCAGAAGAACCAAAAAATGAATCAAATGATTCAAATGATTCAAAAGACGATAAAAAATAAAAAAAGTACTAACGCCTAGTTAGTCTTTTTATAGAAAGGGAGACATGGCTAAAAGAGATTATTATGAAGTTTTAGGTGTTTCAAAAACTGCAACTGATCAAGAAATCAAAAAAGCATATCGGACATTGGCAAAAAAATATCACCCAGATATGAATAAACAAGCCAATGCTGAAGATAAATTTAAAGAAGTCAATGAAGCTGCTGAAATCCTTTTAGATAAGGAAAAACGTCAACGTTATGATCAATTTGGTCATGCCGGAGTTGAAGGTCAAACTGGTGGTTTTGGTGGCTTTGGCAATTTTGATGATTTCTTCTCAAACATGTTTGGTGGGGGTCAAAGTTTTTCTGGATTCAGTTCATTTTTTGGTCAAGATCAACATCAATCAAATCAAAGACAACGTCCAAGACGTGGTGAAGATGTCGTAATTGATGTTGGTTTAAATTACAAAGAATTAATTTTTGGAGTTGATAAAATTGTTAGTTTAAATTTATTAACTCAATGTCAAAAATGTCATGGACATGGAAGTGAAAACCCCAAAGATGTGCACACATGCAAGCGTTGTAAAGGGCAAGGAACTGTTGTGACTTTACAACATATGGGACCTTTATCTTTCCAATCACAACAAGTTTGTCCAGATTGTCATGGAGCTGGGAAAATTATTACTAATAAATGTAAAGAATGTCGTGGGGGTGGTTATTATCACGCCAAAACTGAAGTGCATTTACCAATTCCTAAAGGTTTAAGACCAGGTCAACAATTAAAACTTGAAGGCGAAGGTCATTGATCATCAAATCAAGGACCGCGTGGAAATATTTATGTCAACGTTAAATTAAAAGAATCGCATCAATTCAAAATTTCTGGTGCATCAGATTTAATCATGGAATACAACTTAAGTTATTTAGATGCGATTTTAGGAAATGAAATCATTGTCAAAACCTATGATGGTGAACTTAAAATTAAAGTGCCGAAAGGAATTTCAACTGATGAATATATCACCATTAAAGACAAAGGATTATTTAAAGATCCTTATTCACACAAACGTGGGGATTTAAAATTATGAATCAAAATTGCAGTCCCAACAAGTGTTGATAAATTCACCAAACAAAAGCTTGAAGAGATTGAAAAAGACTCGCACTTCACAGTTAAAAATATTTTAGATTAAAAAAATCAACAAAATAGGTTAAAATATATTGGTCTGTTCAAATATTTGAACTAGATTTTTAAGGAAACTTAAAAATCTTTTTTTTTGGAAGGAAAAAGATTATGCAAAAAAATAACGTTTTAAACGATAAAGATCAATTTCAATGATCACAAAACAAAACAGTTTATCGAATTCAAAAATATTTTCAATTCGATAAATTTAACACAACTTTAAAAAAGGAACTGCTTGGTGGTTTAACAACCTTTTTAGCCCTTGTTTACATCTTGAGTGTGAATAAAGGAATTTTAGAACTTTCCCCATCAATCAATGATTCAGAACAACACATGAATGGTTTTGGTATCTTTTTTGCCACAGCCATTACTTCGATTGTGGCCACCTTATTAATGGGATTATGAGCCAATGTCCCAATTGTCATGTCTCCGGGAATGGGGATGAACACTTTGTTTACATACACTTTGGCCCAACAAGCCAAATTAGGTTTTGAAGGAGCGATGATTGCTGTTTTATTAGCATCAATTTTCTTCTTTTTAGTGACAGTCACTCCGATGCGACAAATGATTTTACAAGGAATTCCTAAATCCCTATCAGTGATTTTTGCTGTGGCGATTGCCTTTTTCATTGCTTACGTTGGACTTGAACAAATGGGTTGATTTGCAATTGAAAAAACTTCTGGTTTACCCGTCGCTTCCCTTTCAACTTTAAAAGAAAATTATTTATTTATTATTTTGGGAATGATAACCTTATGTTTAATGCTGTTCTTTCACTATAAAAAAATTAATGGGGGTGTTGCTTTATCAATTTTAATCGGATTTGTTCTTGCAATCATTTTAGCCAACACCCTTCCAAGTGAACAAATCACTAAAATTAGCTCAGCTAATTTTAGAAATGGTTTTGATTTTACTTATGATTTTGATGGATTTATTTGAAACATCGAATCTGGAATGAAGGCTTTTGCAAATCCCAAAATTTGATCAAATCCCGGATTATATGTTTGTGTTTTAGTTGTCATGCTGATGTCATTTTTTGATGATAGTGCTGCCCTATCAGCTTTATACATGCAACGTAACCAACATATCAAAACCCCAATGGAAGTGAGTCGACCAACAATGTTAATTGATGCTGGTTCTGGAATTTTAAATGGACTTGTCGGAGTTAGTTCGATGTCAATTATGGTTGAATCAAGTGCTGGAATTAGCCAAGGTGCTAAAACTGGAGTTGTTGCTTTAGTCAATGTTGCTTTATTTGGTGTAGCGATTGCGCTCTTCCCAATTTTTGCAACAATTCCAACAGTTGTGACTGGGGCTGCTTGTGTCTTTATTGGAATTTTAATGGTTTTACATATTTCAGAAATCGAATGAGATAAACCAGAATTTGCAGTCCCGGCCTTTCTTGGAATTTTATTTGCCATCACAACATTTACTATTGTAAATGGAGTAGCAGTAACCATTTTAGCTTATGCATTTGTGATGATCATCACAAATAAAGCTAAAAAAGTGCATATTTTAATTTGACCACTATGTTTATGCTTGATTGCTTACTTTGTTGCCTTTGCTTTCATTCAATAAAAATGTTAAAATAGGGATGCTTTAAGCACCCTTTTTACAAGTTAAAAAGAAAGATAAGAGAATGAAAAAAGAAAAAATAATCATTGGTTTAAGCGGTGGGGTGGATTCATCTGTGGCTGCGTTATTATTACAAGAACAAGGCTATGAAGTTGAAGCTTTATTTATGCGCAATTGAGATTCAATGGCCAACAATGATGTGCTTGGTAACGACAAAGAAACTGGAGAAGTTTGTACTCAAGAATTGGATTACAACGACGCTAAACAAGTTGCTGATAAACTGGGAATTAAATTACACCGAGTTGATTTCATCAAAGAATATTGAGAATATGTTTTTCAATATTTTATTGATGAATATCAAAAAGGCAGAACTCCCAATCCAGATATTCTATGCAATAAATATATTAAATTTGATAAATTTTTAAATTACGCTTTAACTAATTTAGGAGCTGACAAAATTGCGATGGGACATTATGCTGGAGTCAGATATAATGAACAAACTCAACAATTTGAAATGATTCGAGCTGTCGATCAAAACAAAGATCAAACATATTTTTTATCGCAATTGAATCAATTTCAATTAAGTAAAACATTATTTCCATTGCAAAATTTAACCAAACCAGAAATTAGAAAATTGGCCAAAACCCATGGTTTAATTACTGCTAATAAAAAAGATTCAACAGGAATTTGTTTTATTGGTGAACGTGAATTTACCAAATTTTTACAAAATTATATTCCCAATCAACCAGGTGATATTGTTGATATTCATACTCAAAAAGTTGTTGGAAAACACATTGGTGTGATGTATTACACCATTGGTCAACGCAAAGGTTTAAATCTTGGTGGAATGGCAGAACCATATTATGTGGCTAAAAAAGATATTGAGGAAAAAATCTTATATGTTGCTTCAGCAACTGATGAAAGTTTATTATTTGCCAAAAAATTAATTGTGAATGAAATTAATTGGATTTTAGATTTAGCAAAATATGTTGATGATCCAAACAATTTTGCATGTACTGCAAAATTTAGGTATCGCCAAACAGATACAAAAGTGAGATTAGTTAAAATTTCAGATAATTGTTATGAAGTTAGCTGCGATCAACCAGTTAAAGCAATAACCGAAGGCCAACAAGCAGTCTTTTACTTAGAAGATTTATGTTTGGGTGGCGGAATTATTGACAAAGTCTTTCAATAACAATTACAATAAGATATAGATGAAAAGAGGTGGTTTACAATGGATACAATGACAATAGTCCTTATGGTCGTTTTGGTTGGGGTAATCGGATTTGTAATTGTAACAACAATTACTGGTCGTAAAGCCTCTAAAAAAGAAAAAGAAAAACGTTATCAAGAAGTTCGTGAAAGAATTAAAAGTTACATTGCCAAAGAAGAAGGTCGTAAAAATTTACGTATTGAATTTGAAAAAGTTTATGCCCGCAAAGGTGCTGAATATAAATATCGTGATGTCTTCGATGTTGTGATTGAAATTATTGAACCTAAAACTAATAAAATTTTAGAAATTAGAGCATATGAAGTTGAAGGTTTAACAACTAAAATTGATAAGAAAAATTATAAAACTGATTGACAAGTTAATGGTGTTTTAGAATTAGAAGATACTAAAAAACGTATTGCAATTTCTGAGAAAAAAATTAAATTAACCAAAGAAGAAAAAAATCAATTAAAACGTGATGAAAAACTTCGTGGTAAAGAATTAAAAGAAAAAGAAAAACTTGAATATAAAAAAGTTAAAGCAGAAACTAAAGAAAACAAAACTAAAGAGCCCAAAACTTTATCAAGTGCAGATCGAATTAATAAACATTTACAAACTCAAAAATTTGTGCCAACACGTAAAAAAGCTGATTAAGATCAACTTACTTTACAGTTAAAGATAATTATTTAAAATTCCATTAAGATGGAATTTTTTGTTTTTTAAATCTATTTTTATAGAAAACTTATATACCAAAAAATTATTAATACTTTGAAAGATTTAATTTAATAAAATTTTCCAAGATATATATGATTAATGATAAAATATTATTGTGAGTTTTTTCTCTTTGTTAATTATAAAAAATAGTTAAAAAAGAGAAAGAATTTATGGAATTAATAATTAACTTTTTAATTCAATAAGAGAACAAAATATCAATAACCAATTTCAGACATAACTTTGAAATGCAAAGCGTTCAGTTTTTAATTTGGCCTAAAAGCATTTTTAATGAAATTAAAAATGCTGCTGTTTTATATTGCCCTTATTGAATAAAAAGAAATTAAGAGAAGAGAAAAAAGATGGAATTAATCAAAGAGATTTTTAATGAAATTAAAAAACATGAAAAAATAATCATTTTAAGACACAAACTACCAGATGGTGATGCATATGGTTTTCAATTTGGCTTAAAAAGAATTATTAATTTAAATTGACCAGATAAAATTGTTAAAATATCTGGTTTACCAAATCCAAGACTTGATTATGTTGGCACTGAATTTGATGAAATCAAGGATTCAGAATTTGCAGAAAGTTTAGTGATTGTTGGTGATACTGCCAATACAGCTAGAATTGATGACGAGCGATGAAGTCTTGGTAAAAAAGTGATCAAAATTGATCATCATCCAAACCGAGAACCGTTTGGGGATTTGATTTATGTGCGAGATGATTTTTGTGCAGCAAGCGAAATTTTAGCAGATATGATTAGAAGTGAAAATCTAAAAATTGATGCGGAAGCTGCTAAAATTATCTTCCATGGAATTGTGACTGATTCAGGAAGATTTTTAGTCCGTTTTCCCAAACCAAGAACCTTTGAATTAGCTGGATGATTATTACAACAAGGCTTTAATTTAGAAGCTCTTTATCATGATTTATATGAACGACCAATTGAAGAAGTAAGATTCACATCTTATGTTTATGACAATTTTAAAACTAGCCCAAATGGTGTTGCTCATATTTACTTGCCTAAAGAAAAATTAAAGGAATTTAACCTTTCAGCATTCAGAGCGGCTTATGATTATTCAACATTATTAGCAGATATTCAAAATGTACCAGTGTGAGTAATTTTTGCCCAACTTGAAGATGGCACTATTCGTGCTGAATTAAGATCATCTGGGGTGACTATTAATCATGTCGCTGAACAAAACGGTGGGGGTGGTCACAAAACATCTTGTGGCATTCAATTTAAAGATTTAACCATGATGGATGTGGTTATCGATCAATTAGATCAAACTTTAGCAAAGGAGAAAAATGGAAACTAAAGAAAAAAAGAAAAAATCCTTTGGCTTGTTTAACTTTTTAAATGTTAAACAAGACAGAGAAGAAATTACCAAAGATAATCTTTACGATTTTATTTTAAAAAAAGAATATAACAAAAACCAAAATATTGTTTTTTGATCTACATTTGTTGGTTATTTAGTTTTCTACTTTACAAGAAAACAATGAACAATGGTGGGAACTGAATTAATAAATAACGGAATTTTAGACAATAATTATTACGCAACAATCGGATTGGTGTTTTCAATATCATATGGGATTGCAAAATTCATATCATCACCATTATCTGATACAAAATCAAATAAATGACTGTTGTCATTAGGATTAATTGGGGCTGGTGTCTTAAACATTGCCTTTGGTTTCTCTTGAACTGGGGCCACAGCCACAAACATTATCACCGCTGTTGTGATGAGTTGTTTAATTCAAGTTGTGATTGGTTTTGTACATAGTTTAGGAGCAACACCTTCAATTCGTTTCTTTTACAATTGATTCAACAACAAACAAAGAAGAAATCGAATTATAACTTGAAATGTTGCGCATAACATTGGGAGTGCGCTATCAACATTTGTGATTTTAGGATCAAATGTCCTATTTTCAGAACTGCTACCTGCAGAACTTAAATATTTATCATTCTTTTTATTACCAAGTATTATTTCAATTGTGATCGGTATTTTCTTGTTATTTTTATTAAAAGATACACCAGAATCTGTGGGATTACCGCCAGTTAAAACTTATTACAATATGGAATTGATTGGAGTCAAAGACCAATCAAAAACCCAAATGGACGAAGAAAAAGGGAAACCATGAAGATACTTTTTTGTCAAATATGTGCTCTTAAATAAATATGTTTGACTGTTATTCTTTGTGAATTTATTTGTTTATACATTAAGAATGGGGCTAAGTGATTGAAGTTTACTTTACTTTAAACAAGAGTATAATTTCGATGTTAAAGCTCAAGGTAAATGAATTTACTCAATGTTCGACTGAGGAGGGTTAATTTTAACTTTAATTGTTGGATTATTAGCAAATAAACATTTAAAACGCTTTGCCCCAATCACCTCGGCAACAATTGGAATTTCAACATTTGCTTTAATTGGAATTTGAACTTTATCAGATGGTCAATCAGGCATATTATCTATTTTTATGTTCTTGGCTGGATTTATTTATATTCCGCAATGTTTCTTACCAATTATGGTTAGTGAATTTTCACATTATCGCGTTGTTTCAACGGCAAGTGGATTATTCGGAATGGCTGGATATATTGGTGATGCAATTATGTCCAAAGTGATCATTGGAATGGGATTGTATAATGCCCAAGCACGTTGAGATGCAATTTTCATCTTCTTAATTGTTTGTGGAAGTTTAGCTGTCTTATTACTGATTCCGATGTTTAACAAACGTCATACTCAATAACAAACTCAAAAAAATCCATTCAAAATGGATTTTTTTTATTTGCAACTTTAATTTAAAAAAATAAAAAAAGGAAGATTTTCCAATAAAAGAAGTAAAAATGATAAAATATTCCCATAAGGTTTAAAGAATTAAATCAAAAAATAAACCTTGTTAAAAACATTAACAAAAATAAAATAATGAATTAAAACAAAATTTTTACAAAACTGCAAAAATAGATTGTGAATATAAAAAATGGAAAACTCATTTTCACAATTTCATTGTTCATAATATCATAAATTTTAAAAGGAGGGACTTATTATGCTTGTAGCGCATAGAGGTTTTAGAAGTCCAAAGGGTGAAAATCGAATGGTTGATTTCATTCAAGCCTTAAAGATTTGTAAAGCTGTCGAATTTGATATTCGACTAACCAAAGATAAAAGAATTATCATTTTTCATGACCATCATTTAAGAAGAATTGGTCATGAAAATACAACAATTAGAAAGATAACTTATCAAGATCTTTGTAATTTGGAATTTTTTCAAAAAAACAAAGATTATCTTCCACCATTATTTATTGAAGATTTTATTGCTAAAATCAGTGATCAATACAAAATGATTAATGTCGAAGTTAAACCAGACCGGTATTCTGTTCAAGAATTCAAACAATTAAAAACGGCTTTAGATATTTTAAGAAGTACGACTAAAGCTGAAATTGTTGTTTCTTCATTTAGTGTCAATGTTTTAAAATGAATCACGACATTAGATGCTAAAAATTTCAAAAAGGGTTATCTTTTTGAAAAACCAAGTGAAATTAACTGGGATCTAATTAAAAAATTTGACTATGTTCATCCGTATGTTGGGACTGTTTTGCAAAAACGCAATCAAGTGCTTTTTGCCAAAATTAATTTACCAATGAATATTTGAACGTTTAAAGAAAATATAACTGTTGATAAAGTTAAAAAACTTTATGATTCAAAAATGATTCATGCTTATATTAGTGACAATCCCAATTTAAAAATTGAAGATAAGGAGTCAAAATCATGAAATTAAAAATTAATAAAATGTCCATCAAAAATATTTTCACAGGGATTAGAAATAATTTTCCATTAATTATTTTGGCGCTGGCTGATGTGGTTGTGATGGCGATTCCATTTTATATGGAAAACTTTATTCCCAATATTTATCAAAATCTTGGACTTAATGCCTCAGATTATTCACAAGCAGGGGCCACATATGGATTTGTAGCGATTCCTTCATATTTATTAGGTTCATATATTGGGGATAAATTCAAAAGCAAAACCTTAATTCTGGTGAGTTTAATTATCTCTTCAATTTTAGGAGTTTGATATGTGAGTTTACCAATTTCAGCTTCATATATTGCCAATGCCACTGTGACTGCTGTTCAATTAAATATTATTTTTGCTGGTTTTGCTTTTTCAACATGTGGTCTATTTTGAGGACCACTGTGAAAAGCTGTGAAAAATCATGGAACTGAACACCTTGAAGGTGAAATTCAAGAAAAACAAGTTGGTAAAAATAATGGTTACCAAGGAATGATGAACGGTTTAATTGGACTAACTCTAGCCTTATTGGGAACCTTGCTGTTACAACTTTCAACAAGTAAAATTATTCCCAATGTGATGATTAATGGAAATGCAATCAACTTAGGATTTTTCATCTTGGTGATCATTTATACATCCTTGATCATTGCATCTTGTGTCTTAGCACTTTTATATTTAAAAAATTCATCGCGTGATGAAGGAGAGGTTAATTTCTCAATTAAATCGATCATCACAGTTTTAAAAAATTGGCAAGTTTGACTTTTAGCCATTTTAGTTTTAGGTGTTTATATGTTACAAATGGGTTTAAGTTCATATGTTAACTATTTGTCAAACGTCTTTTTAATCCCAGCTCTAGCGGTCATGATCATTGGAATTTTCAGAACTTATGTCATGAGATTTATGATTGCTGGGTGATTTGGAAAAAGAGCAGATAAATCGGGAAATTATATTTTATGAATATGTATCGGATTATTTATTGGTGTCTTATTAATCTTATTGGGAGTTGTTTTGCCAGGGTTTAAAAATAATTTTAACCCCAATGATAATCCAATCACAGGCACAATCATTCAAGTTGTTGCTTGTACAAACTTAATTTTAATTGGAGCACTTACTTGAGCATTGGTGACTATTAGATGATCTCCAATTGGGGCTGAACTAAATGTGGAGAACCAAAATTATGCAACAGCTGTTAATATTATTTCAATTATTGCCTTTACCCCTGATGCTTTCTTCAAACAAATTAAATCAGCGATTGAAGCAACCCATCATACAACCCTTCCTGGTTCAACAACTCAAGTTGCTAACCAGTTAGGAAATCAATTAATTTTGACTGTCGCAATTGGGTTTGGTTTAGTTGGATGTATTTCTGGGATAACCCTTTATATTCTCTTGTATCGTAAATCTGATAAGTTTATTTTTAAGAAAAAAAATAAACAAATGCTTACTAAAAACAATTAGTTAAACAAATCCAAAAAGGAGGCAAACAAATGAATAAATTAAAAACAAGAAAAATTAATTTCAAAGATTTCATGGTGAATACAAAGAGTTATTTTCCATTAATCATCTTAGCGTTGGCTGATGTTGTGGTCCATGCTATTCCACTTTATATGGAAAACTTTATTCCAAACATTTATGCGAACCTTGGACTTAATGCATCTGAGTATTCACAAGCGGCTGCAACATATGGTTATGTTGTCATTCCAAGTTACTTACTAGGTTCTTATGTGGGTGACAAATTTAAAAGCAAAACTTTAATGGTGGCCGGTTTATTACTAACTTGCATATTGGGTGGGTGATATTTAAGTTTACCGATTTCATCTGCATATGGGGTCACTACAACAGCAACTGCTATTCAACTTAATGTGATTTTTGGAGGTTTTGCTTTTTCCATCGCTGTCCTATTTTGAGGGCCACTTTGAAAAGCTGTTAAAAACCACGGAACAGACCATTCGGAAGGCAAAGCGAAAGAACAACAAGTTGGTAAAAATAATGGTTATCAAGGAAAAGTTAATGGTCTAATTGGTCTAATTTTGGCTCTATTTGGAACTTTGTTGTTACAACTTTCACAAAATAGCATCTTACCTGATGTTGTGATTAATGGTAAAAATATTAATGCCGGATTCTTTATTTTGGTGGCCATTTATACAACATTAATTGTTGTTTCTTCAATCTTGGCTATTCTTTATATTAAAGAGGCTGAAAGCAAAGATCAGAACACGAGTTTTTCAATTAAATCCATTGTGACAATTTTAAAAAATTGACAAATTTGATTACTTGGAATTTTAGTTTTAGGTGTTTATATGTTACAAATGGGACTGAGTTCATATATTAATTATCTTTCTAACGTCTTTTTAATCCCGGCTCTGGCTGTCATGATTCTTGGAATTTTCCGAACTTATTTTATGAGATTTATGATTTCTGGTTGATTTGGCAAAAGAGCAGATAAATCTGGGAACTATATTTTATGGATTTGTATCGGGTTATTTATTGGTATTTTGTTGGTCTTAATTGGTGTCCTATTACCAGGTTTCAACAACAATTTTAATCCAAAAAATAATCCAACCATGGGGATTATTATTCAAGTTGTTGCCTGTTTAAATCTAATTTTAATGGGTGCAGTAACTTGAGCATTAGTCACAATTAGATGATCTCCAATTGGGGCTGAATTAAATGTTCAAAATGAAAATTATGCAACAGGTGTCAATATTATTTCGATTATTGCCTTTACACCAAACGCCTTTTTCAGACAAATAAAATCAGCAATTGAAGCTAATCATCATATGACTCTTCCTGGTTCAACAACCCAAGTTGCTGATCAATTAGGGAATCAATTAATTCTAACTGTGGCAATTGGATTTGGCTTGGTTGGATGCATTTCTGGGATAATTCTCTACATTCTTCTCTACCGAAAATCAGATAAACTTGTTTTTAGAAAAAAAGTAAAAATGATTAATCAATAATTTTTTTCAGCATTTAAAAATCGACTTTAATAGTCGATTTTTTTGACCAAAAAACAACTTTATTGAGGAATTTATCTAGTTAAAATATGTTAGAAAAATTAAATTTTTAATGATTATGACTAAATTAAATAGGATTGATTTTTTTGCCTTTTTATTGAAAAATAACAAGTTTTTACCCCTTTTTAGACCTTAAATGTTAAAAAAGTAGGTAAAAACTTGTTTTTTTTTTTTTTTGTTTCAATGAGAATAAGAGTTGTATTTCATATCTGGGTTTGGGTCTTATGAAGTGGAAAAATTTTAAAACTTTAAAAATAGTCATATTTTTTCTTTTTTAGTTATATAGATTAGAAAAATATCCAGTTTTTTAAAAAACTAAAACTTTAACTGTTCAAGATCGAAATCAGAAATTTAATCTAATTTATTAAATTGAATGATATTCGAAGATTTGAAAATAAATTCTAAAAAATAAATCAATGTAAGTATTGTTGCTATGAAAACAGACATAGAACAACAGCAAAATTGAATTCATAAAAACATAAATAATTTATTTTTTTATAGGGAAGGAAAAAATGAAAAAATTATTAGCCATTCTTAGTATTGTAGGTTTAACGACCACGATATCAACTAATGTTGTTGCTTGTACACAACCAACAGGGGTTGATATTGCAACTATTAATAAAACATTGTTTGCACTAGCTTCAAAATTTGGTGAGGAAAATAAAGCTTGAGAAAAAGAAAAATTAGAAAAATTAATTGTAGACCAAAAAATTGATATTGAAGGTGGAATTACAGTAGAAATTATAAGTATTCAAGAACCGGGTATAACAACAACGGGTAAACAAACCATCGCATTTAAAGGTAATGCCTCTAATAAGAATAATTTTATTTATTCTGGTAATACAACTATAGAATATGAGTTTGGAAATAACAAACCTCAAGAACCAAGAGAAATCACCCAGGCCAAAATAAAAGAAGCTGTTGATGGAGTAGTAAAACATCTAAAAGACACAGCATATAAAAACAAATCATTAGTAGAAACAAAGTTTGGTATTGGTGAAAATCGTCCTATGCCGGGCGCTGCTGGTGAGGGGCTTGGTTTTGGAAAAATTTCAGAATTCCAATTTCAAGATCAATCAATAATAAAGACTAATAGCAAAGCAGGAGAAAGAGAAGAAATAACTTTTTCTTTTAAGGCAACAATCGGATTGACAAGTGATGCATTTAAGTTTGCAAATGATGTTGATCCAAATAAGATTTATTCCTTTACTGGTGGTCGTGTTTGGAAACCTATCGAACTTACAAAAAACGACATTGATCAATTTAAAGAAGAATTAAAAACACAAAAATTAGAGTTTAATAATGCTGATGAATATCTTCGTGAAATAAAGAAAAGAATTACAAAAACTTCATTAGGACAAAAAGAGGCTATTAAATTTGATGAATTAGGAAATTGAGATCCTGGAGAATCAATTGGTCCATATAATAATTTACCCAATGATTCTAAATATTGAAGTTTGATATCAAAAATAATCATAAAGCCAAATGAATACATAGGTTATTCATTTAATAAAGATGTTAATAAGACTGTGAATTTACCAGTTAATTTACTTCAATTAGATAATTCTGCTGAACAATCACTTGAATGAAACATCTTTGAAAAAAGAATTGGTGATGATATGTTAGTACTTCCTCAATTCTTAAAGTTTGGAGAAAAATTAGATAATTCTAAATTTAAAACTATGCAAGGTCAATATTTACTTGATACAAAATTTACTAGTCCATGAATTATTCGAATACCAGAAGCTCAACCTCCTCTTGGTGAAGAAGATCCATGAGAAGAAGTTGGTGAACCTAAATATGATGAAAAACAACAATTTCAAAAGCAAATAAAGGAATTCATAAAACCTATTGATGACGAAAATTGAAATCCAAATGGATTAATGCGTTCAACAACAAAGTTCGGTTCTAAATGAGTCAATGATTTTAAAACCAACGATAAGGTCTTATTTTTTAAACAAGATAAAGAAGGATTAGCAGCGATTAAAAAGACATTAGAGTTATCAAATAAAACCAATACTCTAAAAGAATTGACCAAAATTAAAGATGTTATTAGTGTAATTAAAAAAGATACTTTTCCAGGTAGTCAACAATTTTATAATGCGATTTTACTTCAGAGACAAACTGATGATAAATATAAAATTTCATCAAAAGTGTTTTCGGTTAAATTAGTTAAGGTTCCACCGATTACAGAAGATGAATAATGATTTTGCACAACATGAAAGGATGTGAAAATAATGAAAAATAAAATTTCTAGAAACTTAATCGAAATGCCCAAGGATATAAATGTTGAAGAGAAATTGATCAAATTTAAACTTATACCATTTTTAAAATTGATCAAATTTAGTTTTAAGAGCATTATTAAAGAACTCTTGTTTTACATCCTTAATATTTCAACATTAATCGTGTCAATCATTATTGGTGTATTATTAGCTTTTACTAAAAGCGGTGCTCAACAAGTTGTGATATTTAACTTTTTTATCTTATTCTTTGTTTGCTGTTTAATGTTTGTCTTTATATTAAGAATGGTTCAATTCTTCTTTAACAAAAATTTTGAAGATAAAACAACTTATATTGTTTTAACTAATCAAGTTAGTCGAGTCAGATTCTTTCTAGCTCAATATATCCTTATTCTGCTTGTCATGATTGTCAATATTGTAGTAAGTTTTCTTGTTATTAATATGTTTTACGCATTTTGCACACTTTTTAAATATGACATGTTTATTTTAAGAATGACGGTTTGTTATTTGATATATTCAATAATTGCAATATTCTTTTTGACTAACTTCATTATGTGTTTAATTTTTATTTTTACTTTACAAACAACAACCATTATTTGCACGCTTTTATTAGCATTAACATTCATCGCAAATATTCCAATGTCGTTTGTTAAATTAAGTGAAAAAAGTTATACAGTCACATTTCAAAATGGTCAAATTCTTAAAGTTAATGATGTTTATGATGCTTATACGCTAAATGATAATATTGCCAAAGGCAATATTAAATATAAACATTTATCTAAATATGTTTATGATTCATTTATCGAATCTAAATTAAATTTAGATGACTTCAGCTCTAAAGATTCGATTGATTCACGAATTAAAATCTGATCAGGTTTAGGATTAATCAATCACAATCCCGTAGTTCTTAAAGAAACTAATGCCAAATTATTTGAAAAACCATTAAGAGATGAAACAGTTCCAAAAAGTTGAAAAAGAAATAACTTATTTAATATTCAATTGACTTTAAACAATACATTTATTTCTGAAAATGAATTGGATGAATTGATAAAAAATAATGAAGACGATAAAACCAAAAACATTTTGCTGGATTTAAGAAATTTCACCAAAGAAATAACCAATTATTTTTCAGATAATGTGCAATATGAAAAATATGATTTATTCAAAGATTTCTTCTTTTTAAAAGCAGGTATGACAAATAGTTATTTAGAAAATATCAAACCTGAAAATGAAAAAGAAAAAAAATATGCCTTAAAAAAAGAGGATGTTGAATCATTTTATAACTACACAATCAGAGGTAATCCGGGAGATGGATTTAAATTTAGTAACATTGATGATTTCATTAAACAAAAAATGAATTTTAAATTAATGTACATTGCCGGTATTTTAGAAAAATACTTTATTAAATATTCTAGCAACTATTTAATAATGTCAACAACTCCAGTCGCACATAATAAAGGTGACTGATCAGAATATGAAAAAGGTCGTAAAACCATGGAATATCTCTCATATTTTAATTTATACAATGGCCTATGAATGTTCTATACAAAAAACCTAGGTTTCTATTATGAAGACATTTGGTTCGCTCCAGCTTCAGATTCGAAAATATATTTAGAAAATCAAAAAAATATGTTTTTAGGATACCCCGAATATAATATCAAACTCGATTCAGAAGGAATAATCGCTAAAGACACAACAAATAATTATATGAAACCTTGATATTATCTTGCGATTTTATTAGGAATTAGTATATTGAGTTTCACAATTGCACTATTCAGATTTAGAAAATATGATTTCAAATAACCAATAAAAAAAATAAAAAAATAAAAAAGAAAAGGAATTTAAAAATGAAAAAATTATTAACATTACTAGGTGCAATTTCATTAGTTGCAGCCACTAGTGCCACAGTTGTTGCTTGTGGTGGTGATAAAGATAAAAAACCACCAGTAGCAGTCCCTGATGCAAAAGAAGAAACCAGAGCCTTGATTGAGAAATTAAAAAATGAAGTAGCATCTAAATGAAATGATGAAATTTCAAGGCCAATGACTTATAAAGCAGGTTTTTTTGCAGAAGAAGCCGTAGCTAACGAGTACTCTTTTTTCACCAAAAGAAATCTAAAAGAAGTTTATGATTTAAGTGCTTTGAATGCAAAAATTGTCGAAGCTAAAGCAATTGTAAAAGGTAACAAAACTCAAGTAGCATTTGATGCGCTACAAACAGCAATTGAAAAGGCCGAAGAACAATTGAGTAATCCAACTGGTGCTGAAGCAAATAAAAAGAAATTAGTGGAAGAAATTCAAAAATTTTATGATTCTCCTGATGAACCAAAAATTGCAACAAATATAGTTTCTGCAAAAGCAATAATTACAACATTTAGTGATCTTTCTAGTGAGCAAATTTCAACAAGATCTTCAAACTTAGAAGAATTAAAAATATCAATTACCACCGCAGAACAAGCTTTAAAAGTTGGTGTAAATAAACCACAAAGTGCTAAAAATATTTTGCAAGCAGCAATTGATAAAGCGATTGCAGTTGCAGAAGAAGCTTCAGCACAAGGAGCAAAAAAAATATTAGATCAAGCAGTAGTTGATTTTAACAATGTAAAAGATGAAGAAAATACATTTAATTTTTTCTCAATTTTAACTGAAGGTAATAATACAGCTTTTCGAAATAACATCGAAAATCTACTAGACCCAATTACAAAAATGAAAACATTAAAAAGTGCAATTAGTATGCAAACTTATCAAATAATACTTGGTAAGTTTCAAAATAATTGAATTGAAGATATTAAATTCGATTACCAAAATGCACAAATCCAATATGTAAATAATCCAACACTTAGAGCTGAAGAAAAATTTATAGCAAATATTACTTTAGATTACTCAAGTAAATATAAATATAATGATGCTGAAGATGCAGTTCAATCAGTAAACTTAAGTGGAAAAATTAGAATTATAATTTCTGATGACCAAGTCTTTATTGAAACTATTAATGATGTTCATAAAACTTTAGCCGGTAACTTAATGAAGAGTGGAAATCCTTTAGTGTGAATTGATCAAAATAGTTTAAAAAGTACCTATCCAGAAATAACAGATGCTGATATTATTGGTGGTAATAACAATAAATATAAAGCTGCATTAGCAAAATATTACAAGGATAAATTAAGTGCTGATCTTCCAAAAAAAATTGTTGAAGATTACTTTAGAAAAAGTGAAAGTCCAATTTTAAAAAATATTGAACCAATCGCCAACTCAATTAAACCAATTGGTGATAAGGACATGTTAGAAAAAAGTCGATTAGGGGCAATGAATTTAAAAACAATCAAAATGACTAAATTCTACAACCAACCAAACGGTCAAAACGGTGTCATTCAAGCTGGAGAACTAGAAAGACAACAAGTATATTTAGGTAATGTTGGTGTATCAACACCAGGACTTGGTGGATGAGCTGAAAAAACCTTAGTTGATGGAACTAAGGCACAAAATAAAACTTTATATAATGATTTAAAAAAGACATTTGAAAACAGTAAAAAATCATATACATCAAAATTTATAACAGAAGATTACAGCAAAGTTGTTAAAGATGCTAGTGGTGATACTAAAGAACCAGCAAATATGTCGGACCTACAAAAAACTATTGTTAAACATGAACAAGTGAAAATTCAAGGTATGAGTTTTATTACACCAAATGGGTATAAACAAGAATTAAATCCAATTTCAATCGACTTAGCTCTTGCAGTTGATAAAACTTCGATGAAAGAAGAAACAGTTGAGGGACATGCATTTGCAGCATACTACAAAGGTATTAAACATAATTTAGATGTATTTCATAGATTTTACGGAATCTCAAAAGCTGAGATTGACAATTTAACCCCTGAAAGACAAAAAGCTTTAGTGTTTAATATGACAGGAAAACCTCTTGATGAAAATGGTAAAGAAATTGAAGCTATAAAAAACTTTAACATTTGAGATTATTGAGCAAAAATCCCTGAAAAACAAAGTTTTTTAAACGGAAAACGTGAACCATTAGGAAAATCAATTTTTAATCAGGCTTTAAATTTACGAGTGAATTCTGCAGTAGAAAACGCTAAACAAATTTGAAACGAATATTTATTTAGCAAATTAATCGGATCTTCTGAATTTGATTTTCAATGAAAACAAACAAATCCACAAGGTTGAGACAATTTAAATACATATAAAATAGATGAAAAACCAAAAGATCTTAAACCTGGGCTTGTGTTAATGCCAGCAGCTGGGCCTCAATATAGACAATCCATTGAATTTACTATTAGAAATGACTTATTTAATATCAAAATTGGAGAAAGATTCAATAAAAATGATTGAGCTACATGCCACAATTCTGGAAATATGACATACACATTAATTGGAAAAAAATAGTTGTGTATTTAGCAAAATTATAAAAATTTAAGTGATAAAATTAGCTCTTTTAGATCAAAAGCCAAATTTTTATCAAAATTCATTTAATAGATAAGGAGGAATTAAAATGATAAGAAAAACAAACATCAAAGAAGTACAAGATTTAAATAAATATGAAATTGTCGTAAGGAATTTTCATAAAAAATTTAAAGACATTAATATTGGTCCTTTTTCATTTGAAATTGAGAAAGGTAAAATTAATGCAATTTTAGGTAGTAGTGGTTCGGGAAAAAGTGTTTTTATCAATTCATTATTAGGTGCTACTTTAAGTTATAAAGGAAATATTTATATTACAGGTAAAGATCGCAAAAAATTTAATTCGATTGAAATTAATTCTAAAATTGGGTTTTATACCCAAATGGATTTCTCCTTGTATCCTATTTCTGCATATGCCTTTTTAAGTAATATTTGCAACGTTATGGGAATTGATCAAAATCTTGCCAAAGATAGAATTGAATATTGATTAAAAAAATTTGATTTATGAACATCCAAAGATAAAGCTTTAAGAGATTTTTCATGAGGAATGAAAAATCGGATGAATCTAATTATATGTTTTATTAAAGAACCTGAAATTATGATTTTAGATGAACCAGGTTCCAACTTAGATTCAAATTGACGTAATAAAACTTATGACATTATGAACGAATTTATTGCCACAACTAATTGCACAATTATTTTAGTTGTTCATAACATTAATGAAGTTTATGACAATATTGACAACTTTATTATTTTAGAAAGAGGACAATTATTATTTGCTGGGACTAAAAAAGAATTAGGATTATACAAAAAAATCAAAGTCTATTTTGAACAAAATGTCGATTTAGAATTAGTTGAAAAAATTTTAAACGAAAATGATATTCTCACTTTTCAACCCAAACCAAATGAAGATAGCATTATTATCGGTTTAAAAAAACATCAAACTTTTAATGATTTAGGAATTTTAAATTCAGTGAATATTAAAGTCAAAACTGTCACTTCTCAACAAATTAATATTGACGAAATTCAAAAAGCCCTCAAAGATAAAGAACAACCACACATTCCTAAATATGCACCAATTTTCAAATTGGAAAACAATGCTGGTCAAGTGTATGTCGAAAATGTTCCATCAATTGATGATGTACAGCTGTCTGATGAATCAAAAGATATTAATTTAGAACAACAAGAAGAAAACCCAAATGAACAAATTCTAAATCAAATTTTTGATCAAGAAAACGATTTAGATTCATTAATAACTTTAGTTACTAATTTAAAAGAAAACGGATATTTTAACGACACTGATGAAGCCGATATTGACTCTATACTTTTACAACAAGAAAAAGAAAGTAATTTAGCAAAATTACAAGCAAAAGCAAAAGCGGAACTTGTACAAAAATTGCAATCTAAACCAAAAACGCAATCCCAACCAAAAACACAATCCAAACCAAAACAAAAATCGCAATCAAAAGTAGTTAATGCAAAAAAAGTTTCCAAAATTGACAAAGTTGTAGATACACCAAAGGTTTTACCAACTTCAAAGGTTCCAAAATTGCCAAAAGTCACAAAAGTTTCAACTGCTCAAAACATTTCTGAAATTAATGAAGCTCAAACTGCAACAATTAAATTAAATTGTAATGAAAATCAAATTCTTCAAAATCGAATTGATGAAATTAGAAATAGATTAAACAAAACTTCAAATAAACATAAATAACAATTTTGAATTGAATTACAAACAACAACAATACACAACTTTAGTTAATAAAAACACTAAAAAGAGTATATAAAACCCAAAATGAACAAGGAGATTCACATGAATTCACCAAAAGAATCAGAAAAAGAACCAAAACCCCAACCAAAAAATACAGACGATTTAAGTAAAATAGCAAATCTTTTTAACGATAAAATCAACAACTTAGAAAAAATGATCACTGAATTAGTTAAAAAACCTGAACATACTGTTCAAACTAATACAGATAATATTTCTAAAACATCATCTCAACCTTCAACTAATCCAAGTAAAGAAAAGTTTAAAGAACAAGTTTGAGAAAAGTTGAAAGAAAAATATTTGTTAGATTCCTCACTTAATTCCTTATCTGATAATGAGAAGGCATTAAAAGAATATCTTGATATCAACTTAAAACAACAACATAGTAATTTGTTAAAGGAACTAGATTTATTCAATTTAAAAGCTAAAGAAGCCAATGATGTATTAACCAAAAAACTTGAAAATGAATTAACAAATAATATCAAAAAAGCTTTTAGCACTTTTAAAGAAAGCTTACAAAAAGACATCGATAAAGAAATTAAAATTCATAACAAGGATATCAAAAAAACGATAGATCTATTAGAATCGCATTATTCTGCAACTCAAGAAAATATTGAAAAATTGAAAAGCGAAATATCTAATTCTATTAAAACTTCAGATTTAGAAGTATTTAAAAAAGAATTCTTAGATTCGATGAATTTAGAAGATCGATTTAAAAACATTAATTCAGAAATACAAGATGTTGAAGATGAAATTTTAAATTTGAATAATGACATTAAAACCTTGACTGAGGAAAATAATTCATTTGTACCAAAAGCAAAATTTAATGAATTTGAAAATGAATTTTCAAATTTACAAAATGAACTCGAAACTTTAAATCAACAAAACAATTCATTTGTCTCAAATACACAATTCGACGAATTTAAAAATGAAATTATTAAATCTACTAAAGAAGGTATCGAAAATCTAAATCAACAAACCGATCTATTTGTTTCAAATACACAATTCGACGAATTTAAAAACACCATTTCAAATTTACAAAATGAACTTAAAACTTTAAATCAACAAAATAATTTATTTGTATCAAATGAAAAATTCGATGAATTTAAAGACGAAATTATCAAATCTACTAAAGAAGATATTGAAACTAGTCGTTGATTATTAAATCAAGAAAAAACTCAAAATGAAGCTAAAATTCAAAAAGAATTAAGTAATTTAAAAGCAGAATTTTTAGAATATTTAGACATTATTTCTGCTTTAGATAAGAAAACTGAAAATTTAGTTTCTGATAAAAAATTAGAGGAAATGAAATCTAAATTAATCAGAGAAGTCAATAAGCGTAATGATCAACGTTATTTAAAAACGAATGATCTAGAAACTGTTTTAGATACTATATTTGATAAAAAAGATGAAATTTTATAATTAAAGAATTAATTATAAATAACCTTTTAATTTACAAAAATTATCAAAACGAATTATATAAATGCATTAAAAAAATAAAAAAGAAAGGAAAATTTAACAACTAAAACACATTAAGAAAAAAGCATTATTTTCTTATTTGTAAAATTTGCTTTAGGTGTTAAAAATTTAAAACAATGAAAAAATTATTAACATTACTAAGTACTGTCTCGTTAATTACAACTATTAGTGCAACGGTTATTTCTTGTGGTAGTGGAATTAAAAACCCAAACACTGGAGAAAAACCTAAACCAGATCAAGGAAAAGATGAAATCAATGCTTTAATTAAAAATTTTGAAAATGAAGTTACAAGTAAATGAATTCAGCAAGTTGCTTCGCCAATGAGTAATAAAGCCAATCTTGTAGATAGTGAAACTAACAACATTGACATTAATTTTTTCAGCCGTGAAAATTTAGAAAGAATTTATAACAAAGCATCACAATCTCCTTCATCAATAATTAATTTAGAACCAAGAAGTGATAACCCAACTAATGGGGGACACAAAACATTTTATGAAAAACATTTAGATGGTGTAGAACAACAAAGATTTGTAAAAAGTGTTGAAACTATTTTAAGCCCAATCAAGATGATGAGTGAAATGAAAAAATCAATTAGGCAACAAATGTATCAAGTATTAATTGGGTCATTGGGTAATGCATGAATTGAAGATATTAAATTTGACTATAAAAATGCCAAATTAAACTTTACAACACTTGATGGTGAAGAAACCAAAAATAAATTCTTAGCAAATATTGAATTAGATTATTCTGCTAAATATAGTTATCTTGATTATGAAAACCAAAAAGTAAATAAAGAATTAAAAACAAGAGTTTCAATCACTATTTCTGATGATGGGGTTATTATTGAAACTATTAAAAAAGTTCAAAAAAGTTTAGCTGCTGATTTAATGAAAGACGGTAGTGATTTAGTATGAATTGATAAAAACTCTTTAAATGGAGCTTCTGCTGAAGATATAGTTGGTGGAAAAACCAAAAAATATGAAACTGCATTAAACTCATACTATACAAAAAATTTAATTCAAAATCTTCAAAAAGAAATTAAAACAAAATATTTTGACAAATCTAATAATTCAATCCTAAAATCCACTCATATATCATTAAAAGATTCAAATGATGTAATTAGAAGTTTGTCAAACACCAGTCAAATAGGTTCATTGAAATTGAAAGATGTAAAACTGACAACTTTACAAGGAAGTGAAGCTGGCATCATTGATGCTAAAGAAATTGAAAGACAAAAACTATATTTAGGTACTACTACAACTATTACTAGCGATCCTTTATATGAGGATTTAAAAACTGCGTTTAAAACGCAAAAGAATGCATATTTGGATAAGTTTGACCAAGAGTATGATGAAGTTATTAAACATGCATCAATTGAAACTGAAAATTCAAATAATTTTCATATCAAACCAACAATTGCAAATCATGAATTAGTTACATTTAAAGGAATTCAATTTCACCTATCTAATGGTTATAGTCAAAACTTGAATGATATTAATATTGACATAGCAGTTTCTGTTGATAAAAAATCAACACATGAAAATGATGTTAATGGTCAAATTTTTAAAGCATATCATAATGGTGCTAAAAAAAGTTTAGATGTTTTCCACCGCTTCTATGGAATTAAACCAACTGATATTGATGAGCTAAATTCAACTTCTATTATGGGTCAAAAAGGATTATTGTTCTATATGACGGGTAAACCACTTGATGAAAAAGGTCAAGAAATTGACAAAAATTTCAACATTTGAAATTACTGAAAAAATTTACCATCAGATAAAACTTTCATTAAAGATAAACCCAATTCTAAACTTATTACAGATGGTTTAAATTTAAACATTGATGATGGTAATGGTACTGTTAAAAAAATGAAAGAAGAACATTTTATAAGTCAATTAGTTGGGACATCAACTTTTAGTTTAGATTATAGTCAAAAATCTTCAAACAATAATGACAATGAGAGATCGTTTTGACTTGCAGAAAGAGATAAACTGGAACCCGGATTACGTGTAAAAAGCAGTCAAGATGTTTCATGAACAACTTTACAATTGGAACTTAAAAATGACTTATTCAAAATCAAATTTGGTGATTTTGAAACAGGTAAATTTGATGATAGCAAGTTTGATTTTACATTGATTGCTAAAAAATAAAAATAAAATTAAGGAGGAAAAAAATGATCAAAAAAAGAATTACAATCGATTTTGATAATGAAAACCAATATAAGGAATTCAAAACAAAAATGAATTATTTAAAAACAATGACATACATCACTAATAACGGCAATGTTATTAAATACTGTATTGATTCGAAATATGATAATGAAAAAGAAGAAAACACACGAAAAATTAATAAAATTTAAAACCATTTTAAAGGAGGTATAAAACATTATGAAAAAATTATTAATATTATTAGGCAGTGTATCAATGCTAGCAGGGAGTGCTACAAGTGTTGTTGCTTGTGGTAATCCAACAAAAAATGAACAATTGCTTTTTCAAAACGCAATTAAAAAAGAACTTGAGCAAGCAAATCAAATAACAACTCAAAAACAAGCTGATCATTACAAAAAGACTTTTGATAATGGTGAAATTAAAATTGAACATGTTGACATTGCATTAAATTACACATCTCCAACTTCAACAAACAAAGGTTTATTCCAAGTGATTTTTACACCAACTGCTAATGAAAAATATAGTGGTGCATGACCAATTGGTTCATCCAATAATGTTATTGAATATGATGTTCAAACAGCATTTGAAGCAGCAATTGCTGAAGAACTTAATTATGCCAATGAAATTAAAACCCGTTCAGCCGCTGACCATTATGAAAAACCAAACATTAAAGATGTTGACATTACCAATGCTTACACAACACCTCTTCCTAATGCTACAAGTACATTTCAAGCTGCTTTCAATCCAACGCCAACTGGAATTTATCGCGAAGCTGCTCCACGCTCTTCAAATTTAAATATCATTAAATTTGAAGATCCTGGAATTCAAGCAGAATTTAATGATAAAATTGCTTTTGAAAAAAAACATGCAAATGAAATCAAAACCCAAAAACAAGCCGAAGATTATATAAATGATTTCAAACCAGACAAAATAACAGATGTCAAAATTGAGATATTTTACATAAAACCAACTCTAGAAACACAAGGTTCATTTTATGTAGTTTTTAGCCCAAAACCTGGTGGAAAATATCAAGGAGCTTTGTCAGACCCTTCAAAGAAAAATACATTTGAATATGACCATCAAATCTTTTTTGAAAAGGCAATTGAAAAAGAACTACGAAGAGCTAATAATATAAAAACAGAAAAAGAAGCTGAAGAATATGTAAAGCAAAACAACAATGGACAAATTAAAATTCAAGATGTAAAAATTAAACCAACATACATAAAAGCTTCTGCTCCAGACAGTCCTGGTTTGTTTTATGTGGATTTTATTCCAGAACCAAATGGCAAATACAAAGAAGCTAATTCAAAACAATCAAGTCAGAATTCAATTAGAGGTGATCTTCAAGCTTTTTTTGAAAAAGCAATTGAGTCAGCATTCAAAAATGCAGAACAAGTGCAAAAGCGTTTAGAAGCCAATAACTATAAAACTCCTATTGTTAACGATGTTCACATTGAAAAAAAATATGAAGAACCAAAACAATGGAGACCTGGTTCATTTCAAGTTACTTTCATTCCAACTGCTAATGGTATATACAAAGGGGCTAAATCAAAACAAACAAACAAAATTGAAATTAAATACGAAGCGATACATATTCAAGAATATTTAGATGCCATAAATCCTATGGTAAAGGAATTCGAATCTATAAAATATTTAAATGATGGACGTAATTTTTGAACTCGTTTTGGACGTGGATTCCATGAGTGGGATCGACTACCTAATGGACACACAATTGTTACTGGAAGTAAAACAGAGATACCAGGTGTTGAAATTAAGTACACCGTCGAGGCTATGACTCCTTATTCAAGACGATTAGAAATGGAACTTAATCCAATAGAAAATCATATTTACAGTGATGTTGGTAAATCCCAATTTTTGAGTAAAACAGTAAACTAGTTGAATCGGAGGCAACATACTGAACATTTAAAATAAGATTTTATTTATTTTTTTATGACACATCATTAAAAAGAATGCATTAACTTAAGGACACCATTTTAAAATTGAACTAAATCTATTTGATTTAATTAAAATAAATATTGGTGTCCCAAGAACGAAACCATGAATAAATATCCAAGTTCTTTATTTACAAAACCTTAACAGGTTTTGTTTTTTATTTGTCTTTTTCGAATATAAGTGTTACAAAAAAAGTGACACTACATAAAATAATTTTTTTCTCTTCACCTCTTTTTAAGATTGAAGAGAAAAAAATCTTTACAATAAAAACAAGAATTATCTGAGACTTTTTTGAAGGAAGACAATTAAATTTATTAAATTTAAAATCATGATTTCAAAAACAAAAAATAAAATAATAAATTGCAAATTGATAAAATTAGAAAATTTAACAATAATTCGTAGAAAGGATAAAAAAATGTTTAAAGTTAACAAAAATCCCAAAAAAGGTTGTTTCAATGAGTAAAGTAGATATTAGTCAAATTACTCTTGAAGAATTTACTGTGGGAGATTCAAAAGCCCTTGTTTTACAAAGAGTGAAAGAAGGTATTGATGCGAAAATTGCAGGAACTAAAGTGGACGTGGATTATGAAGTAATTAGTGAAACAAATTACACTTCTTATGTTTATGTTACAGCATTGCCTGAATCAACAAAAATAACTGGTGAATTTAAAACTAATATCAAAAAATTTGATCTTGGAAATATTGATAATATTTATATGGATACAGATACTCCCATGTATGTAATCTATGATCTGATTAAAACCACAATTAGAAAAAGAGTTCCGACAACACCCAAAGCCCAAGCTTACACAGATTATACAGTTCAAGGTGATTCAAGTGCTGCTGGTTCAATTACTATTAAGGCAAATCCGCAATCATTAATTCTGACTGGTGAATTTGAGATTATAATTCGAGATTAATTTCTTTATTGAAATTTCAGACCCTTTATTGACAAAACCTTTAATTAGGTTTTGTTTTTTATATAATTAAAGAAAGGGAATTGAAGATGGAAAAAATATACAAAACAAATCTAAGTAAAGAGGATTTTAAAACTGCTTTAACTGAATGTGGAAAAAGTGCTTGAATTTGGCACTCTTTAGATAATTTTAAAATTGCAGTTAATTTAAGACGCGATCAAATTTTTGAATATATGAGTAAAGATAAAATTGAAACCGAAGCTGATTTTGAAAGTGATGGCAAAGCCATTAATCTTTTTGAAATTTACGAATTATCACAAAAGAAGAATTTAAATGATGATGAACAAAAGATGGTCAATAGTTTTAATCAAGCTTGAACTGATGATGATGGTTTTGATCTTGCTCAATTTGCAGGTGAGCAAATTGAGGATGGAAATGCGATTGGGGAAGCGGCTCATGATTTATATGCCCAAATTAATGCCAAAGAAAATAAAAATACCAAACTGATTGAAGATTTTTCGATTGATAAATTCCAAACTGCAGAAGCTAAAACCCGAGCATTATTAGAAAATCATTATGATGATTATGCTTATTTATTTGAACCAGCTTTTAGTTATGATCAAGAAAATTTCAAAGTACGTTGTGACGTTTTAAAACTTAAACCAAACAAACATGTTGAAATTATTGAGTTTAAAGCCGTTGGTGAACTTAAAGCTCCCCACTTTTTTGATTTAGTGTATCAAGCTTGAGTTTTAGAAAAACTTGGATTTATTGTTGATAATTTATTTTTAGGACATATTGATCGCACATATATTCGTGGTGTTGAAAATCCTGAAGGATTAATTTTTAAAAAAATGATCAAAGAATGAGAAAGTAAAATTTTACCAATTGCTTTTGATGAAGCAAAAGCAATTGTTGACGAACTTCAACCATTTAAAATTCCGCCAGAGGATAACGAAATTTTAGATAAAAGTGAATATGCAAACTTTTTAATTATTGATGAAGAATATAAAAAAAATGTGACCTTTATGAGCTTGTATAATGATTTTAAAAAGGATGGTAATTTAGATCATTTAATGGTTCAATTAACAAATTTAATGGCCTATGATCAACACCAAATTTCGGCCTATTTTAAACAACCAATTTGTGAAATGTTAATGAAACATTTTCCAAAACAAGGTTTTAATTTCGCAAGTTTTAGTACCACAAATATTGCTTGTAATCATGTGATGCCGTGATTTGATAAAACTCGTGAAACGATTTTTAATTTTACGGGTTCATCAAATTTTACAGCCCATCATAAAGCTTATGCTTATTTAGAAACTGGACAAATTTACTTGGATGAAATTAAATCTTTGAATCACTTAGATTTACAATTAAGAACCGATCCAAATAAACCCTTTTTTCAACCTCAACACTTTATTCATTTTGATGTGTATAAAGAATATGCCAAAGACCCCAAGAATTTTGATTGAAATAATATTATTACCAATCATTTTCAAGTTGGTGAAGAATTAAAAAGCTATGAACAATATCCAGTGATTATGTATGATTTTGAAACAGCTAAATGAGCAATTCCCCGCTTTAATAAAATTAATAGTTATTATCAAACTCCATTTCAATACTCAATGGATGTAATTTTAAATGATCAATTTGATTATCAAAAACCAAGCACAATGGAACATCGAGAATTTTTAGCCAATGTTCAAATCGACCCACGTCCAGAATTTATTTATCGTTTTTTAAAAGATATTTTTAGTTATAATCAAGGCGTTTATGTCGCGTATAACAAAGCATTTGAACAAATGGTGTTAAAACGTTTAGCGTTTTTGTTTCCCCAAGTTGCCAAACCTTTGATGTACATTGTGCAAAACACAATTGATTTAATGAACTTTTTTAAAGGTAAAAAAGGTGAACGTGATTGGTATATTGTTTATCATCCATTGTTCAATGGAAGTTATTCAATCAAAAAAACGCAACCAGCATTAGCAGCAGATTTTACTTATGAAGATTTGACAATTAATAAAGGTGATAAAGCGAGTCAAACATTTAGAGAATATATGGATGGTTTTATTGATACAAAACAATGAAAAGAAAATATTTATCCAGATTTATTAGCATATTGTGGGCGAGATACTTTAGCGATGGTTGTCATTTTACAGAAGGTCAAAGAAATATTTGAAGAGGGTCAAAAACATGAAAAAATATAATGTTGTTTTTTGTGGTACACCAGAAATTGGGGCAACAATTCTGAAACAATTAATCCAAATGCAAGAAGTGAATTTAACGCTTGTAATTTGTCAGCCAGACAAATTAGTCGGGCGCAAAAAAGAATTGTTGCCCCCACCAGTTAAACAAATTGCTTTAGAAAATGATTTAAAAATCATTCAACCACAAAAAATTATTGATGATTTTGAAGTGATCAAACAAGCAAATCCCGACTTTATTATTACTTGTGCTTATGGTCAATTTATTCCTGAAAAAATTTTAAATTTAGCTAAAATTGAACCATTAAATTTACATGGAAGTTTATTACCAAAATATCGTGGTGGAGCTCCAATTCAATATGCAATTTGAAATGGAGAAACCCAAACGGGAATGAGTTTAATGCGAATGGTTAAAAGAATGGATGCAGGTCCTTATTTTGCTCAAAAAAAAGTGAGCATTGAACCAAGTGATGATAGCGGAACTTTATTTAAAAAAATGGGTCAAGCTGGAGCTTTATTAATTCAAGAAACTTTAAGTTTGATTGGTGAAAATAAACTCCCTCCAATTGACCAAGATGAAACACAAGCGACATTTTGTAAAAATATTTCAAGCGAAGAAGAAAGAATTAATTGAGAACAAAGTGCTTTTGAAATTCATAACCAGATTCGAGCATTAGCCCCAATTCCCAATGCGTTTACAAACATCAATGATGTGCGATTTAAAATCCATCAAGCAAGATTATTAACAGATAATGATCTTTTTCCCTTGAATCGCAAAGTGCACTTTCCCGGTGAAATTCTTTATTTTGATAAAGAAGGAATTATTGTCCAAACAGGGAGTGGTCTAATTAAAATATTAGTCATTCAAAAACAAGGCAAAAACCCAAGCAATGCTGGTGTTTTTGCGATGAACAGTCAAGAAATTGAAAATGGTGTTATGTTTGGTGATTACTTAACCAAATTAGCCCAAAAAAATAATCAAAAGGATTAATAAAACAAATCAAAATAAAAAATTTTAAATTTTTAAAACCAAACCTGAATTGAAGCATACAATTATATTGAAGTCGATTAACTGATTCTGGTTTTTAGTTAAATCAAAATCTTAGTCTTAAACTTCAAAAATTAAACAGCATCAAAGTGCCTTTAATGCTGTAAATGAATCTATATAAATGGAGGTTTTAATGATTATTTTAATAATTACATGGTTAAGTTACTTCAAAAAAATTAAATATATTGCCCAAACAGCAGTGATAACTGCTTTGTTGGTGGCTCTTGGTTTGACAACAACATGATTTCATTTTCAAATTAATGGAATTATTTTTCAAATTGCAGATGGATTATTTTTAGGTTTAATTTGTATTATTCCCGGGCCAATGATGTTAGTGGCCGGAATTATTTATCCGATGCTTTTAGATCTGATCAGTGGCGGATTTCTTTTTATTCCCGTTTCAATTCTTGTGCATGTTTTAATCTTTGTTGCTTGTAAAATGTTGGGTAAAGTAATCACTGGATATGGAGCAATTCCAATCTCTGCATTATTGATTTTTATTTATGTTCTATATGCATATTTACTAGGTTTAAATACAGGAACAGGCGATGCAAATGCGATGACTGAACTAGTTGTGGATGCAGTTCAATATGGATTTTCAGTCTTGATTGGGTTAGTGATTTTCTTCGCTTTAAATAGAAAATCATTTAAACGTTTTATTGAAAATCAAATGCCAAATCCGAATTTGGCAAAGAAACCAAATCAAGATGAACCAACTAAAATTGAACCAGAAACACCAACTTTAAAAAACAAAGATCCTGAAAAACCACCAACCGAACCAACACCAAATTAATATTAAAAAATCAAAAATTCTACAAATTCCTAACTTCCTAAAAAGCAGATAATTTGTAGAATTTTTTCCACTTTAATCACTCATTATTGGAAAAAATAAAAATAATTTGACACAAAAACACTTTTGAAAGCTATAATCATCATAGATTGTTACCTTTATTTTTTAAATAATTTTTCTCAAAGCAAAAGCTTTTTTTACGCGGAAATGTTTAAAATATCAATTTTAAGGGTAATAATGCAACAAGAGAGGGGTTGATTAAATTGTTAAAAAATCAAATCAAAAAACAAAATTTAAATAATATCGTGTTGATTATCATGAATCATCAAACAACAAAAAATGAGGTGATGGCAAATGATTAATTGAACAATTAACTGGTTTAGTTATTTTAAAAAAATTAAATATCTTGCTCAAACAGCAGTGATCACCGGATTGTTAGTGGCGTTCGGATTAACAACGATGTTATTTGATATTAGTAGTGCTCGATTTCAGGCATCAGATGGATTGTTTTTAGGATTAGTTTGTATCATTCCTGGACCAATGATGTTTATTGCTGGCATGATTTATCCAATGTTATTAGATATTATTGCTGGGGTTTTTCATTACATTCCAGCTTCAATCGCAATTCATATTTTAATGTATGTGGTTTGTAAAGTACTAAGTAAATTCATCACCCCATATGGGGCAATTCCGATTTCAGCTTCCTTTGTTTTACTTTATGGATTGTATTGATATTTTATGAATATCGGATCTGATGCTGCTTCATCAACTGCGATTTGAAAAACAATTGTCAACTCAATTCAATTAGGTGTGTCAGCTGTAATTGGGGTTGTTGTCTATGTTGGTTTAAATACAAAATCATTTAAAAAATTTATTGAAAGACAAATTCAACATCCTGATTTTTTCAAAAATCAAAATCCAAATGATTTTGATTATCAAATCTTAGACGAAAAAGAAAATTGTCTGCAAAAGATAATGCATGAAAAAGACCAAAAATAAAAAGCCCTAAAAAAATAAATTCGACAAATAATCTCACCAAACAAGAGCATCAATGAGGATGATCAAGATTGGAATTTGTCGAATTTATTTTTTATAATTTGATATTTTCTGATTCCTAAATCAAGAGAGATAGTTTATAATAATTAAAGTGTTAAAAGAAAAAAGGAGGGTTTATGAACGTTAATGATTTAAGACCTGGAACAACATTTTTATATGAAAATAATATTTATGTTGTCATTGACCAATCGTTTTCTAAAACTGGTCGCCAACAAGGCAAAGTAACAGTCAAAGTCAAAAACTTAAGAAGTGGAAGTCGTACTGAAATGACTTTCACAGGTGGAGATAAAGTTGATAAAGCAATGATTGAACGTAAAGAAATGCAATATTTATACAATGATGGTAATGATGCATATTTAATGGATGTTGGAACATACGACCAAGTTCAAATACCAATGAAAAATCTTGATTGAGAAAAAAACTTTTTAACTGATGGATTAATGATTAAAATGACTGAATATGAAGGTGAAATTCTTGGAGTTGCACTTCCAGATAAAGTTGAATTGAAAATTATTGAAGCAGAAGCTGCAGTTAAAGGTGACACAACAAGTGGGGCACAAAAAAAAGCCACTGTTGAAACTGGTTGAGAAATTCAAGTTCCATTATTTGTCACAGAAGGAACTGTTGTGATTGTCAACACAGTTGATGGCAAATATGCCGGACGTGCACAATAGGTGAGTTTATGTATATAGCAATTGAAAAAAATTCTAGGGGATCGTTGGATATGCGATTAGCTGCCTTTAATAAATTATTATTAAATGCAGCTAAAACTTCATTACCAAAAGAAATCGTCAATGTTGAAATTCAAACTGAAATTACACATGATAATTTATTATACATTTTGGTCAAAATTGTTTTGCCAAAAGGGATTTTAACCACGCATGTGAATGAAAAAAAAGTTAATCAAAATATTGAACAAGCAGCCCAACAAACATTAAACCTGAAACCAAAAAATATTGCGATTGCATATAGTAGAAATTAAAATTAGAGGAAATTATGAAATTTAAAGAAGAAAAATTAACAGAAAAAGGGTTAGGTAAATGAACTGTAACCATTGATGGAGCAGAGTGAACAAACACCCTTAAAAAAGCGGAAAACCGTGCTAAAACTGAATTAGAAATTCCTGGTTTTAGAAAAGGTAAAGCCCCAGAATCAGAAGTTAAAAAACATTTAACGCAAGCAAATATTTATAAAACAGCTTATAGAATTGCGATTAAACCAGCTTTTGATTTTGCATGAGAGCAAAAACCAACCATCGAACCAATGTCAAGCCCGGCCCCAAACCCAGTTAAAATTGACACCAAAGAATTAGTCATTGATTTTACTTTTGATTTAAAACCTGAAATTAAAATTGGAAAATATACAAACATTACAACTGTTGAAAAACCAAAAAACGATGTAACAGAAGAAGAAATCAATGATGTTATAACTCGTTACCAAGACCGTTTCGTAATGGAAAAAATTCGTGAAAAAAATGAAAAAATTCAAAAAGGTGATTCAGTTTTATTTGACTTTAAAGGATTTATTGATGATGTAGCATTTAAGGGTGGAGAATTAAAAAACCACAAATTAGTGATTGGATCAAAAGAATTCATTCCTGGTTTTGAAGACTCAATGATTGGACTTGGAATTGGGGAAGCAAAAATTAAAGTAACTTTCCCACAAGGATACAATGAAGAATTACAAGGTAAAGAAGCAATTTTTGAACTAAATGTGCATGAAATTACTCAAAGAATTCTACCAGCTGCAGATGATGAATTAGTTAAAGATTTAAATCTACCAGATATTAAAACGATTGCTGATTTTAAAAAGAAAATCAAAAACGATATTTTAACTCAAAAGCAAACTCAAACTAAACAACAATTTGTTGGAGAAATTATTGATGAAATTATTAAAGATTCAGTCATTGAATTCCCAAAATCAGCAATCGAACATCAAATCAAAGAACTGAAAAAAGACTTTGAAGACCAAGTTATTCGCAAAGGATTGACTTTAAAAGATTACAAAAAAGCAACAGGCTTAACTGATGAAATGATCGAAGCTGAAATTAGTGAAGATGCTAAATTAAATTTACAAACTTACCTAGTGCGCAATGAAATCAAAAATAAAGAAAACATTACCCCAACCCCAGAGCAAATTGACCAAAAATATGTTGAATTAGCTAAAAATTTCGGCGTTGAAGAAGATTATGTTAAACAAATCTTACCAGCTGAACAAGTTTCAAAAGAATTAGAAGCAGAATTGTTAACTAACTTCTTATTTGATAACAACGGAAAAGCCTAAAAAGGCTTTTTTAGCACTTTAAAGCAATAAGTGCTAAAAAATATGATATTATATTTTTGTATCAAAAAGGAGAACAAAAAATTATGAGCCAAAAAAATAAACTTCCTGTCTTAATTACTAGAGGTGTGTTTGCATACCCAGGCACACAACAAACATTAGAAGTCGGAAGAGCACACTCTAAATTTGCTATTGAAGCAGCAATTAAAGAATATAATTCAAAAATTCTTGTTTTAGTTCAAAAGGATTCAACCATTGATGAACCTGAAATTTCAGATACTTATGAAGTTGGTACAATTGCCACAATTGATATTGCTAAAAGATGAAAAGATGGAACATTAACCATTACTTTGAATGCAATTAGTCGTGCAGCCGTTGAAGAGATCGAACCGAACAGTCCAATTAATTTAGTAACTGTTAAAATTCCAGATACTTCTTCATCAATCACAGAAAAAAACAAAGATCAAGCAATTGCTTTAATGACTAAAATTAAACCACATTTAAGTCCGTTGCCAAAGCAAGTTGATGACTTTTTAGCGAACCCAAATATCGCATTATTCAGCACTGTTGTTGATAGTCTTGTGAATATAATTCCAACTTTAAGCAATGAACAAAAAGCAGTTGCTTTAATCGAACATGATCCGTTAAAACGTCTTCAATTTTTAATTGATACTTTTAAAACTCCAGCTGTTAAACTTGAAAATTCAACTGAAGTTGAAAATGATATTTCACGTAAAATCAAAGACCGTATGGATAAACAACAACGTGAATATTATTTACGTGAAAAACTAAGAACTATTAAAGATGAACTTGGAGATGATAGTGATGGCGATGTGATTCAAAAATACCGTAATCGTTTAGAAAATGAACCATTTCCTAAAGCAATCAAAGATAAAATTCTTGCCTCAATCAGTAAAATGGAATCAATGCAAGGGATGAGTGCTGAAGTCAATGTCGAAAGAAACTACATTGATTGAATGATGTCAATTCCATGATGAGAAAAAACTGATGATATTGAAGATTTAAAATTCGCGACTGAAGTGTTGAACAAACACCACTATGGTTTAAAAAAAGTTAAAGATCGTATTATTGAATATCTAGCTGTGAAACAAAAAACCAATGATTTAAAAGGACAAATTATTACTTTAGTTGGTCCTCCGGGAGTTGGTAAAACTTCGCTTGCGAAATCAATTGCTGAAGCCATTGGAAGAAACTTTGTTAAAGTTTCTTTAGGTGGAGTGAGAGATGAAGCTGAAATTCGTGGACACCGTAAAACTTATGTTGGTTCAATGCCGGGACGAATTATTCAAACAATGAAACGTGCCAAAGTTAAAAACCCATTATTTTTATTAGATGAAATCGATAAAATGACTTCAGATCAAAGAGGAGATCCAGCTGCTGCGATGTTAGAGGTTTTAGATCCAGAACAAAACCAAGAATTTAGTGATCACTACATTGAAGAACCTTATGATTTGGGAGATGTAATGTTTATTGCAACTGCTAACTACTTGGAAAACATTCCTGAAGCATTGTATGACCGTATGGAAATTATTAATCTATCAAGTTATACAGAAATCGAAAAAATGCATATTGCCAAAGATTACTTAGTCGAAAAAGTCTTAAAAAATCACTCATTAACCCCTGAAGAATTAGAATTTACAGATGAAGGTTTAGAAGAGTTAATTAAGTTTTACACTCGTGAAGCTGGAGTTCGTCAATTAGAACGTTGTATTCAAGCAATTGCTCGTAAATTCATTGTTAAATTATTAAATCAAGAAGTGACTGCGATTAAAGTTGACAAAGCAATCATTCATGATTACTTAGGAAAACGTTTATTTGAACATACTGATAAAGAAGAAGAAAATGCAGTTGGAGTGGTCACAGGTCTTGCTTACACTCAATTTGGAGGAGATATTCTCCCAATTGAAGTGAACTATTTCCCAGGAAAAGGAACACTAACCTTGACTGGAAAACTTGGAGATGTGATGAAAGAATCAGCATCAATTGCCTTTGACTATGTTCATGCAAACTATGAAAAATTTGGGATTGATAAAGATATTTTTGCCAACAATGATGTTCATATTCACGTTCCAGAAGGGGCTGTGCCTAAAGACGGACCAAGTGCTGGGGTAACAATCGCCACAGCCATTATCTCAGCTTTATCAAATCGTCCAGTTTCAAAAGATATTGGAATGACTGGGGAAATTACTTTAAGAGGAATTGTGTTACCAATTGGTGGATTAAGAGAAAAATCAATTTCTGCTGCTAGAAGTGGATTGAAAAAGATTTTAATCCCAATGAAAAACATGAAAGATCTTGATGATGTTCCAGATGAAGTTAAAGCAGTCTTAGAAATTAAGGGAATTGAAAAGTATGAACAAACATTTCAAGAAGTGTTTGGAAGTCAATTAACAGCTTAATTATAGTAAAATAACTAGGTAAATTACCTAGTTTTTTATTTGGAGGAAATTATGAATAAACCGTTAGCCTTTCTCTTACGACCTAACTCTGTTAAAGACATTGTTGGTCAAGAAAAAATCCTTTCCGAAAATGGGATTATTGCCAAAATGATTGAGAAGCAATTTGCCACTTCATTGATTTTTTATGGTCCTCCAGGAACTGGGAAAACCAGTCTTGCCTTAGCAATTGCCAAAGATTTAAATCTTGATTATGACCTTTTTAATGCCAGTTATGACAAGAAAGAAAAACTGGCCAAAATTATTGACAAAACCAATGATGATCAGCCGTTTATTTTAATCATTGATGAAATTCATCGCATGAACAAAGATAAACAAGATCTATTATTAGAGCATATGGAAAAAGGCAATTTAATTGTCTTTTTCACCACCACTGAAAATCCTTTCTTTGTGATTAACCCAGCGATTCATTCACGTGCGACAATTATTAAAATTGAACCAATTAATAATGCTGAAATGTTTAATTTTTTTCAAAACTTAATTAAAACGAAACGTTTGAAAATTAACATCACTGATGAAGCTTTACAATATCTATGTCAGATGGGGGTCGGAGATTTAAGAAGTGTGATTAATCATTTAGAACTTTTAATTAATTTATACCCTGATCAAGAAATTACTTTAGATTTTATTAGTCAAATGATTCCGTTGGCCAAAATTAAAGGCACTGGATATGGGGATGATTTTCATGATTTAAAATCAGCTTTGCAAAAATCAATTCGGGGCAGTGATGTTGATGCGGCTTTACATTATTTTGCCAGATTAGTAAAGATTGGGGATTTTGAAACTTTAATGCGTCGCATGGTGATTATTGCTTATGAAGACATTGGTTTAGCTAATCCCAATGTTCCAATGCATGTGTTGCAAGCAACCAATGCTTTTCGTCAAATTGGGGCTCCAGAAGGCATTATTCCCTTAGGGTTAGCGATCATTGAAATGAGTTTAAGTGAAAAATCTAACTCTGCCTATCTTGCAACAACAAAAGCAATTAATGATGTGGAAAATGGGATGGTTTATAATATTCCCGACCACTTAAAGGATACTCATTACCAATCAGCTAAGAAATTAGGGCATGGAATTGGGTATAAATATGCCCATAATTATCACAATGATTGGGTCGAACAACAGTACTTACCAAATGAGATTAAAAACGTTAAATATTACAAACCAAAACAAAGTTCAAAATACGAAACAAAACTATGAGAACTTTACGAAAAAATGAAATATAATTAATAAGATTGAGAAAATCAATCATAATCATTGTTATCTTTTAAACATAACATGAGATTTAAATTCAATTGACTTTTTTATTAACTTTTGGCTAAACTAGGAGGAATCACAGATGCTTAAAAAACTACTAATACTTCTTGGTACAACTTCGATTATGGCAGCTTCTGTAACTGTTGTTGGTTTTTCTTTTGCAAATAAAACTTTAGCTTCGATTGAAGCTAAAGTTAGAAACTATATTAATATTTCTTCAACAGTTGCTCGTGGGGCAATTGTGGGTCAAAAAAAAGATGCCAGAGATGGTAATGGGGCAGGAATTGCTTTATCTTATGCTGGTAGTTATATGAATGGTCAAAAACTTGGGGATGTTGTTGATGGTGATTTGGGAAATCTTAAAGATATTAAAGTTTCACAATTATTATCAACAATGTTTAATGAGGTGAATGTTGCTAAAAATCCATACACAGTTGCCAATTGAGGAAGTTTTAATAATCATGTAGATCCAGATGTTGGATTAAACCTTGAAAAAGATGGTGAAAAAATTGATGTTAATAAAGGGATCACTGGTAAAAGTTCATTTGCTGACACTTTTGGATTGATCACTGGAGTTTTATCGATGTTGTTATCAATTGATTTTGATGGTGGTGCTAATGCTCCATTAATTGAATCGTTGTTGTCAACAAGTTTAGTTTCAGGACCTATTAAAGGCATGATGGGTGATGAAACAGTTGGTTCAAGTATTTTAGAAAAACTAGATCCAATTATAAAAGGTGGTTTAACTGGTAAAACATTGTTTCAACAACTTAAAGATGCTATGAGTGAAGATGATTTAACAAATCCTGAAACATTAAAATTCGGAGAAGTTTTTGTAATTAGAACAAAACAATTTTGACAAGGCTTAGCTGAAATTTTATTTAGCGGAACAAAAACATTTGGTCCTGACCAAGAAAAAGCAAAAACAGAGTATGACAATTGAATGACATACGTTGCGAATAAGGGTGCTGAAGCCATATTTGGAACTGAAGATAAAATTAATGTGGCATTTAATTGAATGACAATTGATGGAATTACAAAAATTATTAGATATTTAAGAACTTTATTAGTATATGTTCAAGAATTTCAAAAATTAGCAGATAAATTACCAATTGATAAAATAATAGATCACAATCACTTATTTTCTATAGATATAGATCAAACAAATGGAAAAGTTGCAGCTAATATTTGAAAAGAAGGATTGTATATAAATCCCAGTGATGTTATTAATAACGGTTCTAATCAAATAAAGGCATCAAGTGGATATGTACGATGAACTAAAACAGGAAATACTTATGCTCAAGTTATAAATTTCCAACAGGTAGTTGGACTTTTACAAAATTTACTTTCTTATGATAAAGAAGACTCTAAAGGTTTTGCGATGGAAAGAGTTCTATTTTCAACTTTATTTGGCAATACATTAGATAAATATAAAAAGAAAATTGGAAGTGCTAAAACTCCATTTTGGGATTTAATTGCAAATCCATTATTAACTGAGCTTGTAAAAAGTTTATTGGGAAATTACTCTTGGGCATGACCGATATTAAAAGGTATATTAGATTGAGATAATACATTATATTCAATTCCTATGATGCTGGGATCTAATTTTGGTTTTTACGACAAAGTAAATACATATACATCTACTGGTTCTATAAAAGAATTGATTGATAAATTATTTATCGATATACCATTTGGTATAGGCAAACCGATAGCATTAGTCTTAAATTTAGTATTTAAAGATGATCCGGACAAACAAAAAAAAGCCGAAACACTTATTGAAAATTTTAAAAATGAAGTTGATGAAGATTCAAAAGAAGAACTTGCTAAACAAAAATTTGGCAATATTTTCAAGCAATTATTTGATGGTAACTTAATTGACCAAATTGCCCCAATCATTGAAGGAATAGCTGGTATTACCATACCTAAAGGACTTAATATTAAAAAAATATTGTCAACTCCAATTGATGTTATTTTAAAAAAACTAGGTTTAAACATTTTTGATGATGCTAATTTCTTGTATGGATTAAAAGAAAAGACATTAACAGATCTTATTGATGCTGTCGCTAGCGAATTTGAAGTTGTTCGAAATAGAAGAATGCTAGAAAGTCAAACTTATTTACTAAGTTTGGGAACTGTTAATACACTTCTAGATTCTTTAACAACCAAAGTTAAATTTGATGGATTTAAGACTGATGTAACAAAAAATAAATTTATTATAGACAATCTTAACACCCATGATTGAGACATTATTTCAGGGGCCATGATTGGATTGGCTTATGGAGTTGGAGACGTTTCAAAAGAAGTAACAGTTACACTTAAACCAATCAACGCCGAACCAATCAAATACCAAGGCAAAACAATAGATGGTGCATCAATTCCGACTTGAATTTTAGGTGTCCAAAAAATTGAGGGTAAAGGTATGCTTAATTTCCGAGAAGGATCAATATTAGATGGTCTTCAAAAATTCTATGGACATAACTCAACTGAAAACCAAATCATTAAAAATGGTAATAAAAAATCAATTACTAAAACGGTGTCAGCAATCACATATTTATCTGGATGAATTGCTAACACTTCACTTGTTCAATATGTGGAAAAAAATATTGCTCCCTACTTTAAAAAAGAATTATGAACCACACAATTAATTGATTATGAAGGCATGGATTCACCAACCTTAAAAGGATTGATTGAATATTATCTAAAATATAAAAATCCAGACAATGGTAAAATAACCAAATATAAAGTTACCTTAATCAAGGATGCTTGAGAAAGCCAAGCTTCAATTCAACATAATTGAACAACCAACACACCACATTGAATTATTAGTTCAATCGTTAGAGAAGATTAAAAAAAAGAAAGGAAATCATCATATGAAAAGTAAACCATTCATTTTCTTATTGTTAAAACAAGGATTTAAAGGTGTTTTTAAATTTAAAGCCCAATTTATTATTATTTTGATTTTGACTTTCCTTTCAACTTTAATTTTAGGGGTGTCGATTTCATCAACTCGAAACATGCAAGCTTCATATGATAATGTTGTTGGTAAAGTTGAAAAATTTAATTACCAAGCAAGTACAGAAATCGGGAAAGACGCAGCTTTTCAAAACGTTGATGTTAAAGATTTTAAATCAATGCCTACAATTGATTTTAATAATAATGACTTTTCTTATTTTTGAACAGGACAACCTGGAGATAGTACACTTAAATCAGCATTTAATCTTAAATTGTATGCAAAAGAGGGTGAATCACAAACCTATGTAACAAAAGTTACTCAAAGTCCTGAATTCATCAATGTTTGAAATGAATTTATAAATGATGATGCTAATGGATTTAGAATTATTGCTTCACGTTTATGAACAAACCAATTATTTTGAGACCTTCATAACTATACTACAAATGATAGAGATGAAAAAAAACATTCAGATTTAAGTTATTTAGAAAATACTGCTATTTTAAAAGCTTATTTAAATAGTCCAGATTCATTTAAATTTATTAAAAACTATACCGAAGAATTATATGATAAATCAAAAATTTACAAAAAAGAAACGAATGATAATCAACAAATAATTGTTATGAACTCTGGTTTATTTGATCTTACATTTTTTAATCAACTTTCAGTTAAGGAAAAAGAATTAATAAATTACGCAATAGTGATTAATGCTCAATTAGGACAATGAATACGTTCAACAATTGAAGAATTTCTTTCACCCAAACCAGCTGAAAACTTGATCAAAAAAACATATGACCAAGCAGAAAAATATGCGTTCATTTTTGGTGTTCCATTACGAAACGCCAAAAATGAACTAAATACCAAAGCATGAACTGAGGATAAATATGTGACAAATTTACAAAATATTGGAATTGGTTCAATAATTTCAGCAGATACAAAAGCAACAATTGAAAAAGAAACAATTCAAATTGGAGAAACTGTACAAACTCAAAATGAATTTGATGCCAAAGTTAAAGAACAAATTCTTAAGAAAGGTTTTAAAGGAATGATTATTCCTTTAGTTGTTAAATTTGAAAATGCACTAGTTCAACCAAACTCAGTTGAACCATTAACAACAACTGATCCTGATCAAAAATTTAAAGTGGAAAAGATTCAGTTCGCACCAGGTTTTAATAGTCATATCTTTTCAATGTTAGGAAGCGGTGATACCAAAACACCAATCTTTCAAAGGGTCGAAATTTCAAGTGAATTTTATGATCTAGCAATGCAAGATTACACTTTTTGAAATAACATGGATTACTATAATGGGGTTTTCGAAAGCATTAAAGCTTCAATGTTGCAATATCACATTACCCTTGATGCACTTGCTAGTGGCTTTGCTCCAATTTTCCGAAAAGAAGCAATTATTTTTGACCATAATACTAATAATAAATTTAGAGTTGTGGTCCAAAATTCATTTGATGCCAAAGCAGCTAATTTTACGCTTTTAAATGGAACTGCTCCGAATGCAATTGGTGAAATTACAATTTCTGAGCAATTTGCCAAAGCAAATCATGTTCTGGTTGGCGATTATATTTATGTTGGGCAAGCCTATCTCCAAGTAACTGGTTTTGCAACCGATGCATTTTCATACTTTCCAGCAGCCGATCCATCATTTCCAATGCCTCAACCCAAAACTGAAGCAATCATTTATGCAAGTGCTGACACTGCTACGTTAATTAAATGAGGAGATGGTTCTGGTTCTGTTTCTCAAGATAATACTTCTTATACTTTCAATTACTTTTTAACCCCGCTAAAAAATAATCAAAAAGAAACAATCCCATTAACCCAAAAATTAAATTTATTCAAAGCCTTTCAAACAGATTTTGAAACTGATTTACAAACAAATAAATTTAATATTACAAATTTAGGTAAAGATAAAGTTCGTTCATATTTCAATCCAATTGATTTTGATAGTTCGAATTATAGACTTAACTGAACTTTACTCCCAACTGTTTTGAATATCATCAAAGCAATTACATATTCAGCAAGTGCTATCATTGCAATCATCGCAATGATTGCAATGGTCATTAATATTCGAAAAACAATTAATTTCAATGCCAAAGAAATTGGGATTTTAAAAGCGATGGGAACATCTCCCGAAATGATTTCAAGTCTTTATTTGGCAACCAGTATGATTATGTGTTTGGTTGTGATTCCATTAGCTTGATTACTTGCCATGGGCTTACAATTACCGATGACATATTTAATTGCTGATTATTTTAGTATGCCAACTAATCAAATTTTAGTGGATTGAGTTTCAATTGTTATAGCCCTAGTTGTGATTGGAATTGGTTCAATTATTGTTTCATTTATTACAGCTTTAATGGTGACCAAAAAACCAGTTATTGATATTTTACAATCTCCAGTTAAATGAACCAATTCCAAATGATTAGATAAATTAAAATTTGGTAAATTTTCTAATGCTTCATTTAACTTAAGATTCAGTTTAACTTTAACTAGTTCTGGAAAAAAACCAATCTTCTTATTAGTCTTTGTGGTGGGAATGACTTCGTTTTTAATCTCTGGAGCGCTTGCTATTCCATCAATTGCCAACAATGCGGTGAATGCTTTTTATAAATCAGTGAAATATGCTAACTCTTATGATAATGTTGACCCAATTGCCAATGCACCACTTTCTAAATTAGCAATTAACTACACCACAAACCCAGAAGAATTAGACAAAGATTGAACAAAATCAAATCTAAAATTAGATGCTCAAACAAAACAAGGTTATGGATATTACAAAACAACTGATGCTTATTCACAATCCAATTCTCAAACTTCACCACTTCCACGTTATACTTACTTTGAACCAAAAACACAATTAAAAGCGGATGGTAAAAGTGTTGATCAATATGTGAAATATTCATACGATCACATCTTAAAAAACCCAGGTCAATTCTTGTCCTGGGTGGGAAATATTTTTGGAAATAACTTCTTTACAGTTGTTGGTCAAACATTTAATATTGGTTTGGTTGATCAATTTACTGGTTTGATTTTAAATTCTAAAGAAGCAAAAATTAGAGAATGGTTAGGTACTGAGTACAACCGAGAAGATAGTCTTGATACGAATAAACAAAAAATGGCCTTTCAAATTAGTTCAGCATTAACTAATTCGCTTCCAAGTATTATTAATGCAATTATGGGAAGTATCAACAGTGGTTCAAGTTCAAGTATTACTGGAGCTGATTGAAAAGATAAAGTGATTAATGTGATTATGGCCCAAGTCCCCCCATACATTAAGAGTTATATTAATAAATCTCCATCACGTTTAGAACAATTTGGAGTTTCATATAACGTTGAACAAATAACTCCGAAAAAGGAAACTTTAATCACAACTGTTAAAGCAAAAACAGATAAATATGATGAAATTTCATTGACTGGATTAGATGCTGCCCAAGATGCTTTTGTTTTAAAAGACAAACAAAAGCAAGCTTTATTTTTAGGAAGTGAAGAAATTAATAAAATTGAAAAGATTTTAAAAGGTGACACAAACATTGATTCATTTAAATTTGACGATTTTGAAGTTTGAAATAAAGAAAAAAATGAATTGACCATTCCCATGATTGGGAATGCTCAATCGGTTGCTGCTTACAATTTAAAACAAAACGACACGCTTAAAAATATTTCAACAACAACGCGTCAAATCACTTTCCGTAATAAAGAAAATCAATATAATGTCTTACCAAAACAAGCTTGAGTTTATGATGATTCAGATTTTATGAATTCAAATCTTTATCAAAAACCTTTAGAAACTTTAACAGGAAAACCATCAGACCAAGATAAAAATTATCAAAAAGCTGTTGACAGCAACTTTGCAATTTTAAAAGAACAAACTTCAGTTGACCTTCAAAAACATTATTTAGATATTTATCAATTGGATAATGCTAAGTTTACTTATAACGATCTTTACAATGAAAAAATAAGTGATGTAGGTGTCATGCCACCCAAAACATCTTTAGCTGATTCGGCATATTTGTTTAATGCTTTTGGTTTTGATGATCAACAAATTTCAAGTTCATACTTAAGACCATATTACAAATATGCCAATATTCAATTAATGATTCCAGATACTAAAATTGATGATAAGTTTCTAGATCTTCCTGGAACAAGACCTCAAGATATTCCTCAAAATGATAAATGAGTGAAAAAACATGTTCCTCAAAATCAAATTCCAGAAAGTGTTCAAAACGCTTGAGGAAATCCGAATGAAACTTATACTGTCATTCGACCTTATACACTAGATTATAAAAAAGAACATGGTCAAGGTTTAGATCGTTTGGTGGATGGAACAAATTCTCCATATTGATATCGTTATGCTTTTGACCGAAATGAAACCACTCAAGGTGCATTATGATATGATGAAAATCAAAAAGTTGATTATGCAAATTCAGAGCTTAAAATTAATTTAAAAAATATTAGTACAATTGAATCTTTTGATACGAAACTTTTATTGATTGATCAAGGAGTTGCAAACGCAATTAAAGGTTATTCAAATGGAAGAACTTATGGATACACTAATCATTTTTATCAATCAAGAAAAGGAGAAATTGATGATCAAACTGGTGAAACAAGACCTTGAAAAGATAAATTGATGACTTATGATTTTAAAGAAGCAAAAGATGATGTTTATGTTGAAGGTGAGGCTTTAAACAACATTACTTATATGCCAAATGCCCTTGAAAATACCAAATACGCAGCTCGTCAATGACATACAGGAAAATTATCAAATATTGAAGAACCAGTTGGAATTACAAATGGGGTTTCATTCCAAACAAGACCAAACATTGGCCAATATAGTCTTGGATTATTATCACCAAGTGGATTTAATTTAGGTGTCAGTGTGGCTAATCAAAAATTATTGAGCACGCAAAAAGCTTTAATTAATCAAATTTATGCTTTAGCAATTGTTTTAGGAATCTTGTTAATTGTTGCGATTGTCCTAACAGCTTCCTTGCTAATTATGCTGGTGGGAGATATTTATATTACTCAATATAAAAACTTCATGATTTTAATGCGAGCATTGGGATATTCAAATTTCCAAATTCAAATTTATGCCTTTGGGGTTGTCTCGACTGGATCATTAATGGTTTGAGTGCTCGGAACGGGATTAGCTTGAATCGTGATTAGTTCCTTTGTCTTTGGACTTTCCCGATTTGGTCTAGCCATTCCTTATGGATTTAGTTGGTGACCACCATTGTTGTCATTTGCGATTACGGCAATTTCTTTTGTTGGCGCATTATGAGTTTCATCGAATAAAGTTCGCAATGAACGCGTTTCAGGATTGATGAATAATTCACAAGAATAGCACAAGAAAAACATCAAGTGATGTTTTTCTTTTATAATTATTGTAGAGGTGATGATAATGATTAAATTAGCAATATTACTCCATGATGGATTAGAAGAAACAGAGGCAATTGCCACAATTGATATTTTAAGAAGAGCCAAGATTACTGTTGAGATGGTTGCGGTGCATGATTTGTTGATCAAGGGTTCACACCAAATTAATTTTATGGCTGAAAAAACCCTTGATCAAATCCAAATCGATGATTATGACGGGTTAATTATTCCTGGTGGGGGAGTGGTTGAGCACTTATTAACAAAAGCAAACATCATCGATTTGATTAAAACTTTTTATCAAAAAGATAAAGTTATTGCCGCCATTTGTGCAGCTCCCCAATTGCTGGGAAAAGCTGGAATTGTTGATCATAAAAAGATTACACATTTTCCCACTTGCGACAATTTTTTAGACCATGCCAAAATCGATTTAACCCGACCAGCAATTACGGATGGAAAAATTATTACTGGGCAAAGTATCGGGACAGTAATTCCGTTTGCCTTAGAAATTGTTAAATATTTCCTTGGTGAAACAGCAAAAATGCAACTTGAAAGCGAAATGGTGGTTAATTATTCATAATTTTTCCTAATCTATATAGGGGAAACTTATGAAGTATAAATTTATTAATCAACAAGATTACGAGGATTGTGGTTGAGCTTGTTTGGCGATGATGATTGAACATCATCAACAAAAGCGCTTTTCCTTATACGAATTAAAAAACAAATATAACTCAAACAAAAATGGTTTGAGTTTCTTTGATTTATCAGCAATTGCTCAATATTTTAAATTAGAAGGTAAAGGTTATGAAACTAATCTGGAAATGTTAGAACAAAATAATCACCAAATGCCGTTTATTTTAAATGTGACAAATGATTATGGGGCTAGTCATTTTGTGATTATTAACAAAATCGAAAACGGTCAAGCCTATATTTCTGACCCTTCAAAAACCCATCCCCAAGTTTTGAATATGGAACAACTCAATCAAATTTTTTTATCAAAGGTGTTAATTTTTCGCAAAAAAGGTAAATTCAAATTTCAACTCAATAAAGAAAAAATTTGATTAAGTTTAAAAAATGAAATTTTAAGTTTAATTTTGCTTTCGATTTTGTCAATTGCTTATAACTTTCTTTGGTTATGAACGAGTCGGTTTGTGATGGAATTTTCAACATGAATTACGAATCAAAAAATTGATTATTCAACTTTTGCAACATTTGCTCTCATGGCGCTTGGGTCGATCATTTTAGAATTTATTTATTATTTAATTCAGACTAAAATTTTTAACAATTTTTATTTGAAAATTTTTAAACAAACACTGGCAAATTTGAAATATAAAAATAAAGGAATTGAAGATTTGGTGATCATGGATAGTCTCAAGGAAATGAACGATTATCTTAAAATTAATTTTTTGATGATGGAAACATTGATCAATTTATTTTCCCTTTTCACAATTGGGATTGTTTGTGTGATTTGAATATGAAACATTAATTCTTCACTAGTTTTCTTTTCGTTATTAATGTTGTCGATTTTGTTATTAGTAAAATTTATTTGTAATTTAACAACAGATAAATTTCAAGACAAAAAACAATATCAAGAAAAAAATACAAATCAAAATTTAGGTCAATTCGTCAAAAATTATAAGTTAATTAAAGATAAACGAATTGACCAAAATTTAGGCAGTCAAGTTTTAGATAATGTTTCATTAAATTCCAAAATTAGTAATCAAATCCAAATTGTGACAACCACTGATAATTTATTTCATAAACTGATGAATAAAATTATTTACTTCTTATTGTTTGTCGTTATGTTCACGCTCATGAAAATCGGTTCGTTAAACTTTTTTGACGTCATTTATGTTTCGATTTTAAATTCATTTTTGTTGAATTTAGCAATTCAACATCTAAACCCATTAATGAATTTATTTATCAAAAGAAAGAACTTTCATCTATTTGAGAATTATTTTTTGGACCATAAAAAATCTACTTTTCAGATTACTCAAAATCAAGAAATTAACCTTCCATCAGAAATAGACGAAATATACAACCAAGCAAATAATAGTGATGAAATTTTTATTCTGACAAATAATGATCAATTGATTTTTCCAACAATTCCTGAAAACATTTTTCTGGGTAACAAAGAAATCGATAAAGAAGTATTTAACAAATTAGATTTAATTAATCTTTTAAAAGCAAATGAGATGGAATTGATGATGGACATTAGGGAATTGAACAATAAACAAAAGCAATTAATTAATTTTCTGGCGATCTTTTTTGCCAAAGAAAAATATTTTCTTTTAATTGAACCTTTAAATTTATTTTCTCAAGCAGAACAAAGAAAATATTTGGATTTATTTGAACAATTACGAATTGATTGCAAGTACATTTATTATTCAAATAAATAAGCATGTTATAATTAATAAAAATTAAAGAGGTCTTAATGCTAAAAATTTCATTTCAAAATCAAACTAGTACAGAAATGCAAGAATATCAAAAATTAGCTAAAAAAATAATTGTCTCGGCCGTTAAAATCCTTGAGTTAAAAAATGAAAATTTAAATTTATCGATAAATTTTATCGATGAGCAAGAAGCTCAAAAAATGAATTTGGAATATCGCCATAAAAATTATATTCCAGACGTCATTTCATTCCCAATTGAAATGACCAATCAAGAAGTTGAGGCGTTAGGTTTTCGAGAAATTGGGGATATATTTATTTGCTTTGCTGAAGCACAAAGAAAAAGTATTAAATATCAACATACAGTTGTTGAAGAAATGGGATTTTTATTTGTTCATGGTTTCTTACATCTTTTGGGTTTTGATCACGAAACGAATCTTGATGATGAAAAAGAAATGTTTGACTTGCAAACAAAAATATTATTAAAAAATAAAATAAATTATGAAATCAAATTTATTGAAGAAGATTATGAGGTAAAAGAAAATGAGTTTTAAAAGTGGATTTATATCAATCGTAGGGCGTCCAAATGTTGGTAAATCAACCCTAATTAATAAAATGATTGGTCACAAAATTTCAATTGTAACTAATAAAGCCCAAACAACAAGAAATAACATCCGAGGAATTCTGACCAAAAAAGATGAATACCAAATGATTTTTATTGATACACCAGGTGTGCATACTTCTAAAAAAGAACTTGACCGCTTTATGAATGCTTCAGCATTGAAATCAATGAAAGATGTTGATATTGTTATCTTTTTAGTTCCGGCCGATGAAACAATTGGGACCAATGATAAATTCATTTTGAAACAACTTGAAAAACAAGATGTGATCAAATTTTTAGTGATTACTAAATCTGATTTAGTTTCAAAAAATGAGTTATTTCAAAAAACTCAAGAATGAAACGAAATGGTTAATAATGATTTTGAAGAAATTATTATTATTAGTTCGACAAAAGACGTTAATGTTGACCTTTTAAAAGATTTAATTTTAAAACATTTACCTGAAAATGATTATCAATTTTATGATGAAGACATGGTCACTGACCAACCAAATAGATTTGCAATTAGAGAAATCATTAGAGAAAACATCTTATTTAAAACTGGTCAAGAAATTCCGCATTCAGTTGCAATCTTAATCGATGAATTAGAAGAAGATGAGTCAACAATTAATATTGTGGCCACAATTGTTGTTGAGCGAGAAAGTCAAAAAAGTATTATCATCGGTCAAAAGGGAAGCAAGATCAAAGACATTAAATATAAATCAAGAAAAGAGCTAAAACAGCTTTATGAAAAAAATATTGAATTAGATTTGTTTATTAAAGTCAAAGAAAACTGAAGAAATTCACCAAGTTTAATTAAAATGTTGGGATATGATAAAAATAAATATTAGAGGTTTTTATGTCAACAACATCGTTTAAAGGAATTGTTTTAAATTCAATTGATTATGAAGATAATCACCAAGTGCTTACAATTTTTAGTGATAAATATGGCAAAATTGGAATGGTCGCTTTAGGGGTTAATAAACCGGCCTCTAAAAATAAATATGCTTTGCAAACTTTTAATTTGTCTGAATTTGAAATTTTCAAATCCAGACAAAGACATACACTTTCAAAATTAAAAACAGCAATTCTAATTAAAGACCATTTTGAAATCACTAAAAATTATGATAATTATATGTATGTTTCAGCAATTGGTAAGATAATTGAGCAGGCAACTTTAGACAGACAAAAAAATTTTAGAATTTATACAATTTTGTTAAATTTACTGGAAAAAATCAATTTGAATGAAAACCCATTTTCCAATTTTGTTTTAACATTATTCAAATTGATTCAATTCTTTGGTGGGGATTGAATCTTGAATCAATGTTATAGATGTTATCGTTCATACAAATTTTATCGTGCATTTAATTTTGAAGATTATGGATTGGTGTGTCCAAATTGTGTGAGAGAAGATGATCCAATTCAATCAGCTGAATTTGTGAGTTATATCATGAAATTAAAAACAACAAATGTTGAAACAGAAGAAATCCAAATTGTTCCGATTAAATATCATATTTACCTTGTTAAACATTTGTTTAATTATTATGAGCAAACATTAGGAATTTGAAATCCGATTTTAGAGCAAATTAAAGAGAAAGAATTTGTCAAAAACCTTAAAAACGTATAAACTTATAATAGGTTGACAAAACACCTATAAGGTCTAAAATCACCTTAGTATGTTGGATGCAAAAAAGGTCGTCAAGCGACTTTTCTTGTTTTAAATAAAGGAGAATAATATGGCAAAAACAATGGAAGAATTAGTAAGTCATTTAAAAACTTCTGGGTTTGTATTCCAAGGTTCTGAAATTTATGGGGGATTAGCAAATAGTTGAGATTATGGACCTCTAGGAGTTGAAGTTAAAAATAAATTAAAACAATTATGATGGGATACTTTTGTGAAAAGAAATCCTTTCAATATTGGACTGGATTCTTCAATTATTTTGAATTCAAATGTTTGAAAAGCTTCTGGGCATATTGATGGATTTAATGATCCATTAATTGATTGCAAAAAATGTCATAGTCGTTTTAGAGCTGATAAATTAATTTTAGATTTTGATCCAAATAAAATTATTGGTTCAATGTCAAATCAAGATTTAGAAAATTATATTTTGGAAAGCGGAATTATTTGTCCAAAATGTGAAGCAAAAGATTTTACTAACATAAGACAATTTGGATTAATGTTTAAAACCAGCCAAGGTGTAATTGAAGATGAAAATTCAGTTGTGTATTTAAGACCAGAAACTGCTCAAGGAATTTTCATCAATTTTAAAAATGCTCAAAGAACATTAAGAAAAAAACTACCATTCGGAATTGGCCAAATTGGTAAGTCATTTAGAAATGAAATTACCCCAGGTAATTTCATCTTTAGAACTAGAGAATTTGAACAAATGGAATTAGAATTCTTTTATGATGAGAAAGAGGATCAAAATTGATTCGAATATTGAGTCAATGAAGTTGAAAAATTTTTACAAAAAATTGAACTTGCAAAAGATTCATACCGTTTAAATGATATTGATCAAGAAGATTTAGCACATTATTCAAAACGCACAATTGATATTGAATATAATTTTCCATTTGGATGAGGAGAACTTTGAGGGATAGCGCATCGTGGAACTTTTGATTTAAATGCTCATCAAACGTTAAGTAAACAGGATTTAACATATTTAGACACGATAACAAATTCTAAAATTTTAGCATCTGTTATTGAACCAAGTGTTGGTGTGGAAAGATTGATGCTAGCAATTTTTTGACAAGCATTTTGTGAAGAAGATTTAGGTGATAACAATTCAAGAATTGTGATGAAATTACCGTATAATTTAGTGCCTTATCAAGTCGCTGTTATGCCATTACAAAAACAACAAAATGAACAAGCTAAACAAATCTATTTAGATTTGTTAAATGATTTTGATGCAACGTTTGATGAAACAGGAAATGTTGGTAAACGTTATAGACGTCAAGATGCAATTGGGACTCCTTTTGTGGTTACATATGATTTTGATTCTGACAATGATCAAAAAGTTACTGTCAGAAATAGAGATACTATGCAACAAGAAAGAGTGGAAATTTCTATTTTAAAAACATACTTAAAATCAAAATTCTAAAAGGAGGATTATGACGAATATCTCAAAAGAAAAAATTGACGAAATTTTAAATAAAGCAGATATTGTTTCGATAATTTCTGTATATGTATCAACTCATAAAAAAGGTCGTAATTTTTGAGCGGTCTGTCCTTTTCACAATGATAGTGAACCATCGATGTCAATATCTCCAGAAAAGAAAATTTATAAATGTTTTTCATGTGGAGCTAGTGGTAATGCAATTGATTTTGTTAAAAATTTTAAACGTGTGGATTTTATTACATCATTAATTGAAGTCGCTAAAAATGCTGGTATCAATCTTGACGAAATTAAAAATAGTGAACAAAGAAGTAAACATACATCTCAACAAGAAAAGATTTTTGAAATTAATGAACAAGCAATGAATTTATTTAAAACCATCATTTATTCGATTGAAGGTGTGAAAGCCATGGAATATTTGCAAAAAAGAAACATTTCGAAAAGCGAAATTGAATATTGAGATATTGGATTTGCTGCTAAAAATATTAAACTTTATGATAAGTTGATTGAAAAAGGTTATGAACAAAAGCAATTATTAGCAGCGGAATTAATTACGCTTAAAGATGGCAAGGTTTATGATTATTTCTTTGATCGAATTATTTTTCCAATCAAAAATGAAGATGACAAAATTATTGGATTTTCAGCCAGAACCATGGAAGAAATCACTCCAAAATATGTTAATAGTCGTGAAACAATAGTCTTCAAAAAGTCAGAACTTGCATACAATATCAACAATGTTTTGAAAATTATCAACATGAAAAAAGAACTTATTGTTTTAGAAGGTTTTATGGATGTGATTGCATTAAAAAGAATTGGAATCGAAAACTCCATTGCTTTAATGGGGACTAGTTTGAGTGAGTTTCATCTTAAATTATTTAAGAAATTAAAATCTAAAATTATTTTATTTTTGGATGGAGATGGTCCTGGGGTTCAAGCAACATTAAAAATTGCAAAAAAATTATTACAACAAAATATCAAAGTCACAATTGTCAATAATGATACTAAATACGATCCAGACGAATTAATTAATCAAGGCAAACAAGAAATCTTAAAAATAATGATTGAAAAATCGATTCATCCAATCAAATTTGTGATTGAAAAACTTTATCAGGAAAATGATGTATCAAATCCAGACTGATTAAAAAAATATTTAAATGAGACATTTGAATTTATTCAAATGAGTAACGATTTAATTGTGAATGAAACATTTCTAAATGAACTTGCCAAAATAACCAATATGAATATCGATGTTATTAAAAAATATTATGATGCATTCACCAATAACCATCATTTTAATACTGGGTATCAAAATGATGAAGTGAGTAAACAAGTGGTGATTTCAACACCAACCAAAAAAGATAATTTGAAACCAAAATCTAAAAATGGTGAAGCAATTGCTGAAAATAAAATTTTAGTTAATTTACTTAACACAAATGAATTTTTAGAAACTATTTCAAACAAAATAGATTTAATTGGCAACGTTGATATGCGTTTGGTCATTGAAGAAGTGATCAAAAAATATAAGAATCACCAATACGCAGGACACGATTTAAAAAAGATTTTAAAGCTGATTGAAGAATCTAATTTAGATTCTTCAATTGCACTGATGGACATTGTGACGACACCATTAAACAATATAGAATTTACCCAAAAAAGTTTGGATGATTCATTCTTAACCTTAGAAATTTTTAAGAAAATTAAAGAAAGAGATGAATTGGATATTAGATTAAAAGAAGCAAAAGATTTTCAAATCAAAAAGTCATATGCAAAAATGAAAGATGCCTTAACCAAGGAAATTATGAAATTAGAAAAAATTAGAGGAAATAAATAAACATGGCTAAAAAAAATAAATTAAAAGGGGCAGAACTTAAAAAGATTGCAACAGTAGATGAATTCGTTGATTATGTCATCAATTTTGTCAAAAAAAATGGAACATTAGAAATGGACGAAATTCAAGAAGCGCTTGTTAAGAATCTTTCATTTTTTACAGATGAAGAACATGATGTGATCTTTGAAAGTTTAGAAAAAAATGGAACTGTTTTCACTAACCATGAAGATATTGTTTTAGAAGATGAAGAAGAAATAATCGAAGATTTAGATCATGTTGCATTAGCTTTAGAAGAAGAACATGAAGATGAGGATGAGGACTTTAGTAAAGAATTCAAAGAACACCGATTGGCAGCTGAAAAAGCCAAAAAAGATGCAAAAGAATCACAAGCAATTAAATATAGAGTTGGATCAATTAGTAACGAAACTAAAATTCAAGACATTATTAAAGCTTATTTCAACAAAATTGGTTCATCAAAAGTTTTAACTAAAGCAGAAGAAATTATTTATGCGCAAATGTTGGAATCAGAAGATCCTGAAGAAGTTGAAGAAGGAAAGTTTAAATTAATTGAATCTAACTTAAAACTTGTTATTTCAGTTGCTCGTAAACATTTAAATCGTGGATTGGATTTTTCAGATTTAATCGAAGAAGGAAACATTGGTTTGATGAAGGCTGTTGATAAATTTGATTACTCAAAAGGATTTAAATTTTCAACTTATGCAACTTGATGAATTCGTCAAGCAATTACTCGTGCAATTGCTGACCAAGCTAGAACTATTAGAATTCCAGTTCATATGGTCGAAACAATTAATAAATTAGCCAGAATTGAAAGACAATTAACCCAAGAATTAGGGCGTGAACCGACAAATGCTGAAATTGCTGAAGGCATTGGTGGGGGAATTACTCCTGAAAAAGTTGTTGAAATCAAAAAAATTAGTGTTGAACCAGTTTCATTAGAAAAACCATTTGGAGATGAAGACGATACTCACTTTGGAGATTTTGTTGAAGACAAAGATATGTTATCTCCAAATGAATTTGCTGAAAAAGAAGTTCTAAAAGAAGTTATTGACCAAGTTTTCGCTGAAATGAGTCCACGTGAAGAAAAAGTGATTCGTATGCGTTATGGAATTGTTCCAACTAAATTAAGAACTTTAATCAGGTTAGCTGAAGAGTGCAACGATCCACTTGCATCTGACTTGAAAGATTCAGCCAAATCATTGGAAATTCATATTGATACATCAATTCAAAAAGTAAGAACTTTTAAAAATCCAATTATTTTAGAACAATTAACCAAATATGATTCACCAAAAACATTAGAAGAAGTTGGAAAAGAATTGAATTTAACTCGTGAACGTATTCGTCAAATTGAAGCGAAAACAGTACGCAAATTAAAAGCACCGAATAATGCCAACAAACTTGGTAAATTGTTGAAAGAATTTTATAAAGGTTAAAATGCTTTCAAAAAGATTGCAAACACTTGTAAATTTAATTCCACCTGGTGATTTTGTTGCAGCAGATATCGGAACTGATCATGGTCTTTTACCAATCAATTTAATTAAAAATAAAATTGTTAAAAAAGTTTATGCCGTTGATATTAATGCAAAACCTTTAAAAATTGCTGAAAAAAATATTCAAAAGCACAATTTTCAAAAAGAAATCCCAACCATTTTAAGTGATGGATTGGCATTCACCACTCAAATTAGTGATGAAATAGAATATTGTTTTTTAGCAGGTTTAGGTAGTGGAACAATTCTCGAAATTCTTAACAAGGATAATGATAAAATTAAAAATTATTTGATTTGTTCAAACACCGAAATTGAACAAATCAGAAAATTTACAATTGCTAAAAATTATTTTATTCAATATGAAAGTTTCTTCATTGACCAAAAACATCGTTATTGATTAATTTGAATTAATAAACAAAAACCAGCAAAAAAACTAGAAAATATTTTTCTAGGAGACTTTAAATGGTTTGAGCAAAATTTGGAGTATAAAATATATTTAGAAAACCAAATTCAATTTTTAGAAAAAATATTTTTAAAAATTGAAAATGATGAAGATGCCAAATTAAAGCTTTTCAATAAAATAAAACAAATGAAGGAATATGTTCAATTATGGAATTAATCAAAATTTTAAAATATTTAGATAAGAAATTCCCGATTTCTTTAGCAGCTGATTGAGACAAGGTTGGTTTACAAATCATTAACCCAAAAAAAGATTTTGATATTAACAAAGATGTTCAAAAAATATTGACATGTTTAGATATCAATAACCAAGTTGTTGAAATGGCGATTCAAGAAAAAGTGGATTTAATTATTTCGCGTCACCCTTTTGTTTTTGCAGAATTAAGTGATGAAAAAAAGAACCAAGCTAAAAAAATAATGATTAAAAAATTAAATAGTCACAATATTGACGTTTATTCAATTCATACAAATTTTGATAATTCTCCAAACAATCCGATTTTAAATATCTTCGATGAACATTTTCATGTTAAAAAGATTAGTGCCTTTGGAAAATTTAAAGAAGGAACAGAAATTAAATTAAGATCTCCTATTGCTTTAAAAGTTTTAAGAGAAAAAATGAAGCAAATATTTGCTTCAAATGATGATTTGGTAAATTTAAATTGAAATGACAATACATTGATTCAAAATTTTGTTTTAGTTCCCGGAAGTGCTAGTGAATCAATGGTTGTAAATCAATTACAAAATGCAACTTTTGTAACTGGTGAAGTTAAGTGGCATCATTGAATTTATGCAAATGATAACCAAATAAATTTATTAAATTTAGGACATTATATGGAAAATCATTTTGTAATTGATTTACAAAAAATATTAACAAATGCGTTTAACAAAGAAGTTATTGTTTTAGGATATGATATCCAAAGACAATATAAAAAATAGGAGAAAAATATGAACTTTAAAAATTTTAGTTTCAAAAAATATGTAAATGATACTTTGGATGATCTGCATTTTACTAACCCCACATCAATCCAAGAAAAGGTCATTCCATTGATCAAAAAACATAAGAATGTGATTGCTTTAGCACATACTGGAACAGGTAAAACACATTCTTTTTTGTTGCCTATTTTAAATAATATTGATTTTGAACAACCTAATAAAGTTCAAGCTTTAATTATTGTTCCAACACGAGAATTAGCCAAACAAATATTTGAAAATGTTAAACCATTTATAAAACATGAACCAAGAATTTCGGTTGGACTTTATATTGGGGGAGAAGATATCAAAAAAGACCAAGAAGCACTGAATAAAAAACAACCAACAATCGCAATTGGAACTCCAACTAGATTGAATGAATTATATTCAATGGACGCTTTAAAATTAACAAGTGCAAACTATGTTGTTGTTGATGAATGCGACATGATTTTCGATTTAGGTTTCATTGAAGAAGTTGATTTTATTCTCCATAAAATGAAAAAAGATTTAGTTTTATCTTTTTTCTCAGCCACAATCAACAGTCCGTTACAACATTATTTAAAAAAATATATTAAAAATAGTTATTTTGTTGATGATTCACAATCAAAACCTTCAACTAGTAATGTTAAACACATTTTGATTGACACAAAAAACAAAGAATTAGAATTGACTTTGGCAAATATTGTTAAATCAATTAATCCATTTTTAGTTTTAATTTTTGTTAACAATAAAAATGATGTTTCTAAAATTGTTCATATTTTAAGAAAACAAGGAGTTGATCATGTTGGAGAAATGCATGCAGATCTTCAACCAAGAACTAGAACTTCAATGTTAAAAAGAATTAAGAATAATGAATTCAAATACGTTGTCGCAACTGATGTTGCTGCACGTGGGGTTGATATTGAAGGTGTGACACATGTGATTTCAATTAATTTACCAAGAGATTTAAGTTATTATATCCATCGTTCTGGACGAACTGGAAGAAATAAATTGCATGGAATTAGTTATATTTTAGATAACATTGAAAATAAAGCACAAATTCAACAACTTGAACAATTGGGGATTAATTTTGCGATTGCAAAATTTAATGATGGTCAATTAACAGAAATTACTCCCAAAACCAAGAAGAAAAAACCAGTTGATGTTGACAATGAATCACAACAAGTTTTGAATAAATATAAAAATGTTAAAATTAAACCAGGTTATAAGAAAAAACGTAAAGCTGAACTTGATCAAATCAAAAAGAAGAAAAGAAGAAAACATATTCAAGAATCTATTGATAAAATTAAAAAAGATAAGTACAAAAAACGCCGCGAAGTGTTGTTTGACGAATAATCAATAACGGGAAGAATATTATGAGAAGAATTATTATTTTTGATGAACAAACCAAGAAAAAAAAGACCTTAACTTTAACTAATGAGCATGAAGCGAAAATTAAGGCATTGCCTAATTTTCAAAAAAACAAAGATCAATTAATGCTTAAAGCGCAAAAATTTTTAGAAAAAAAAATGTATTTGCGCCAAGCATTTTGAAAAGACGTGATGATGGTTGCTTTTGGTGCTTTAATGACCACAATTGCATTAAACTACTTTATTTCGACAACTGGAAAAACAGGATTATTTCCTGGAGGGTTAGGTTCTATAACCCGTTTTTTAGCAATTATAAGTACACATAATGTTGAAAACCAATCGAGTTTATATTTCGTCTACTATGCTGCTTTAAATATTCCATTAGTAATTTTTGGATTTTGAAAATTAGGTTTTAGATTTACATTAACAACTTTGTTGTATATCCTGTTTTCAACAGCATTTGACTGAATAATTAGATTTATTCCAGTGATTAATCCAACTGAATGACATATGATCATTAATTACCAATTGATTTCTAAAATTCCCAATGAATGAAACTCAGCAATTTGATTATTTGTTTTTGCAGTAATTGGAGGTCTGGTTTTAGGGGCTAGTTATGCATTGGTTTATAAAATCGGTTCTTCGTCTGGAGGAAGTGATTTTCTTACCATGTATTTTTCAACCCGCAAAAACAAAAATATTGGTTCAATTAATCGTAATTTAAATTTTGTTATTTTAACACTTGTGGTTATTATGAATACGTTTTTGTTAAAAACCGCAGATATTAATGAACCAATTAAATTAGATGTTTTAAATAATTTAACCAATGATCAATGATATCAAATGGTTGATGGTATTAAAAGTTGAGCTGCACCAGGCAATCATTCTCCATTTGTGCCAAGTAAAATTATTGAGTTAGCAGAAAAATTTAATGGCACTCGTGAATCCGGAATGCAAATAGCTGGTTATCTAGCAGCTGACTCAATGTTTGAAGGTTATTCAAATGGAAGTACACTTTTAATGCAATTTAAATTTATTTTAGGTCCTTCATGATTTGCTTCAGTGATTTTGATTATTGTTCAATCATTGGTAATCACTGCAATTTATCCTAAATATAAATTCCGTACCATTTTCATCTCTACAACCAAACCAGAAGATGTTAAAAGATTTTTATTCAATTCAGGATATCGAAATGAAGTTTTTGAATGAGAATCAAAAATGCAAAGTCCACACACCATTGCCAATAAGCACACATTAGTAATTACAATTACTGTTATTAACTGAAAAGCTTTAGAAAAAGGAGTGGCAGCTCTAGACCCTGACATGAACTTTAACGTTTTAAGAACAAGAGGAGTTAAAGGTAGGGAAAATATTGAATTAAAGACTGGAAAAAAAGATGAATTCATTTTACATAAAATTCAAAATAACAAAGAATGATCCAAAAAAATTGAAGATGAAGCCATTTTAAAAACAATTAAAGAACAAAATGAACAAATTCGTAAAGAATATAAATTACAAACAAAAACTGATTTGAAAGCGAATAAAGCAAAAAACCAAGAAAATTAGGAATAAAAAACAAACTTACTAAAAATCAAAATAAAAAAATAGTTTATAATTAAAAAAGAATGAAATTAATGAAAAATAAAAAAATCGAAACCAAAAAAATTATTCATATGTTAATACTAGCTTTCATTTTTTTGGCTCTTCTTTTTGGTTTGATTTTTTCTGCTATCCAAGCATCAAACGGAATGAAGTTAGGATATCAATATCATGGGAATTTTAAAGCCATTGTTAATGTCTCTAAATCAGAGAGAAGTGGTAAGGATGATGAATGAAGTTTAAAACCAGGAGATTCTAAAGAAGGAGCGGAAGCTTTACAATCTAAATTATCACCTTTTTCAGATGGAAATATTCAAGTTGATATTGCTGGTAAATCACGTGCAATTGTTTATGCTCCAAAAGAACTTTATTCTAATAACCAAGAATTATTTAAAAATGCTATTCAATCAACTGGTGGGTTGTTTATTTTAAACAACAATGAAGATGTAATGCTAAATTCTGAATTGATGACAAAACTTGGTTTTAAAACTGATTTAGTCGAAAAAGAAGCAGTTAGCAAAATTATTGGTGCTTCTTCTGCTGTTTCTAAACATATTGGACAAAATAACTACCCTTTTATTCAATTCGATTTACAAAATGATAATTTAAAAAAAATGATCACAGCAACCACAGAACAAAAAGCATCAACACCAGCTTTAACTTTTCTTGTCGATGCTTCTAATGCATTGGATACTTTTAGAAATTATTTAAGTTTTGCCACAACCGATAAAGATAGAGAAAAATTTATTGCAGCATTGTTTGAAGCAATTAGTGGAATCAAAGGCAATATTGAAAAAATTGAAAAGCAAGAAGAAAAAACAACTGTCAAAAATGTATTTAATGATTTTTTTACAGGTAAAAAATGAAAAAAAACAACATCTGGAAGTTGAGAAATTGATAAGAAAGCTAATTTATTCAATGAAGAAAATTCAAGTACAGCAGAACAACTAAAAACAGCATTCTTTGCTGATGGTGATTCAAACCATAGATTTGCATTCAATAATGATATTAATAAATACATTTACGATTCAAACTCAATTGGCCAAGATTTTGATTCAAAAAAATCTGGAAGATATTCAAAAGAGATTGAATATAATGGCCAAAAAATGAATGTTACCAAAGCATTTAATATTTTAACCAAATACATAGTTCCTGTAATTTATGATGAAACTAAAAAAGAAATTAGAACAAGTTTTAAAGAAGACTTATTTAAAAACAACTTTATTTTTTCAGGAACCATTAAAGAAGAAACTCAACAACCAAGCACAGGTGGTGCTTCAATTTTAAGCAACAACTTCTTTATTCCAACTAAAAACTATACAACTGCTAAACAAGTAACAGCCAAAATTGCTCAAACAACTAAAAATTTAATTTTTACAGTGATGTCAATTGAAGATGCACAATCAATCATTAGCACTACAATGTTTATTGTTTCATTAACAATTTTAATTCTTATTGCCATCGCGATTGCAATCTTTATTCTTTTCTTTTATCGCCTATTGGGGCTATTTGCAATTATCATTGCAGCAATTATTGGCTCTTTAACCATTTTAATGAGTGTGATATTTTCAATCTCATTTGGTCCAGAATTTATTGCCATCTTATTTATTGTTGTTGGTTTATCCTTTGATATTAGTATTGTGCTCTTTGAAAGTTTTAAAACCAATATTTACATTGAAAAAAGACCTTTAACAACATCATTTAATATTTCACATAAAGAAACATTAGGAATTGGGGTTGATGTCTTATTAGCCACAATCTTGCCATCAATCATCTTATTTTGAATTGGATCAGGGTTCTTAAAAAACTTTGCAACAATTACAGCATTAGGATTATTCTTTGTTTTCATTTTCAGTATCATAGTTTTAAGAGTTTTAATTTACTTTACAACTAAAACGCAAATTTTAAATAAAGTTTCATGATTATTACCAATCGACACAAGTGTCGATTATCAAGGAAGTTTTATTTGCCACAGTTTAATTGAATATAAAGAAAAGAAAATTGAAGCTTATTCATTTAAAAAACAATTGAGTTCTAACGAGTTAATTAAAATTAAGAAAATTCAAGATCAGATTGATAAATTAAAAGCAAAAAATGCCAAAATTTATCAAGCTAAATTAGCGAAATATGAAAAACAACAACAAAAGCAATTTGAAAAATGAACTAAAAAAATCAAACATTCAGAACTTAAATTAGCAAAAATTTCGAACCAAGATAAAAAACAAAATTTCTTTCAACAACAATTCCACAAACACTTGTTAAAGAAAGTTCAATTTTTATCACACTTAACAAGTGAATGAGACCAAACTCCAGTCAACGATATTAATAAAATTAAAGAAAACAAAATTGTTAAATTGGAAAGTAATTCTAAAAAAATTGGAATCATCACATTAATTATTACTGGTGTCTTACTATTTATTTCAAGTTTAGTAACTGGTTTAGCAGGACTAAATTACTCACCAAATTTTGGAAGTGGAACAACCACTTACATTCAAGGTAATTATGTATCTGAATTCCAAGGTCAAGTTAAAAATGGAATTATTGATTTTAAATTTGATGAAAACACTAATAAAGAAATAACTGATAAATTGCGTGCCATTGACAAAGAAGTGGAAAATGAATTAAAAAATTCACTTAAAGAAGGTGAAAAAATTAATCCAGAAAAATACTCATCTTTATCAGTCGAAAGAATGTATCGCTATATTTTCGCGAATAATTTATTAGATAATTTATCTGGTAACAACAATATCGTTCGTATGAAAAACTTGAAAATTTCATCTGGTCCTGATTATTCAGCAATTGATCTATCTTGAAATACTGAGAAAAAGAGACCTTGAGTTTCTTTTGAAACAACATCAGATATTATTAATAAATCTACAGAATTTAGAAATGTAATTTATAGATTAGCTGGTAAAAGTGGTAACTATACACCTGACACTGTTCCTACTCAAAATGCAGAAGGTCAGATCTTGGTACTTGCTATTTCACCATTAACAACTTTCACTCAAATTAAAGAAATTTTAATTACAATTGCAATTGTTTTATTAGCCTTATTTGTTTATATGTTAATTAGATTTAAATGAACTTATTATGTGGCTTTAGCTTTAGGAATAATTATCGCCTTAGCACTTGTAGTTACAATTGTATTAGTTTTAAGAATTCCTTTCTCAATCGAAATTTTAGCAGGAGCAATGGCTGTCATTAGTTTTGCCTTTGCAACTGGAATCTTATTTTTAGGCAAAGGAAAATCAATCATTAAATCTAAAAACGAAGAAGAAATTAATGAAAGTTTTGAAACTGAAATTGATTTACAAATTAAAATCAAACACATCAGAAAAGATCTAAGAAAAGCGATTCGTGAACATAAGAATAAATTTGAAGAACACACTGAAGATCTGAAAGATAAAAAACTTTATAAAGAATTAAAACAAGCATTTATTCAAGAGAAAAAAGCATTGATTGAAAAAAGCCGTGTGGCAATTTATGAATTAAAACAAGAAATAAAAATTGAATCTAACAAGAATAAATTTTTATCAGAAGTTTTTGACAAAGTCTTTAAATTTGGACTTTACAGAGCTGTTGTGATTTCAATTCTTTATATGTTAGTTGGATTAGTTGCAGCAGTAACTTTACCCCCAATTGCAATTATGGGTGTAACTATGCTAGTTGGAGTGCCTGTGACAATTATTGTGATGTTATGTATTGTTTTACCAATCTGGGTAAAATTAGAAAGACAACGCATTAGAATGAAATATGCGTACAAAAAATTTGTGACAAAAATGAAAGTTTCAGCTGAAGAACAAATTATTGCTGGAATTAATGATTAGGAGAGAAAATGATCGATATTAAAAAATATATTTTAGATGTTCAACATTTTCCGCTTCCAGGTATCGACTTTAAAGATGTAACCCCAATTTTGACTAACCCTGAGGTTTTTCAACAAGTTGTTGATCAAATGTCAGAATTTGTTTTAGATTGCCAAGCAGATGCAATTGTTGCCCCCGAAGCACGCGGTTTCATTTTCGCCAGTGCCGTTGCATATAAAACTAAAAAGAAATTAGTTTTAATTCGCAAACCAGGCAAATTACCAAGACCAGTTTTTGATGTGAGTTATGATTTAGAATATGGGTCAAACCATTTACAAGTTCATCAAGATGATTTAAAAAATGGTGACAAAGTTGTGATTGTTGATGATATTCTTGCAACCGGAGGCACAATTAAGGCAATCAGAGAACTTGTCAAAATGCAAGATGCTAAAATTGTTGGTCTAAGTGTTGTTGGTGATTTAACAAAATTACATCCAAATATTAATTTTGATGATATCCGCTTTCAAGCATTAGTTGAATATTAAGATAAAATGGCTTTGGCCATTTTATTTTTATTGTAAAATATATGATATAGAAACAAAGGTGATTACGATGGCATTAATTTCAATCAATCGAACTAAATGAACCAGAAAAAAACTAGACATTGTTCAAATTGAACAATTTGAACAATTGAATCGAATTTTACAAACTTATATTAGTTCTAAAAAGGATTTAAAAGCAATTAAAGACGCTTATATTTTTGCTGAACTGAATCACAAAGGCCAAAAACGCAAAAATAATGATCCATATATTTTTCACCCGTTGTCAACTGCTTATTATTTAGCCCAATTCAAAATGGGACCAAAAACAATTATTGCCGGACTATTGCACGATATTTTAGAAGACACTCCGATCACTGCTCCGATGTTGGCAAATAAATTCGGTGAAGAAGTTGCCGGTTTAGTTGAAGCAATTACTAAAGTTAGTTATTTTGCCAAGGAAAACCGTGAGCAACAAAAAGGTGAATATTTAAGAAAAATTTATTTATCAATGGCTAAAGATATTCGGGTGATTATTATTAAATTTGCCGACCGTTTACACAACATGTTAACGATTGAAAATCTTTCCAAAGAAAAACAACAAATTATTGCCAAGGAAACTTTAGAAACTTATTCATCAATTGCTCATCGAATTGGAATGAAGCAAGTTAAAACTGCCTTAGAAGATATGTCGTTTCAAATTTTGAATCCAGAAGAATATAACAAAATTCAAGAATTAATGAAAACCAATGAGGTTCAACGTTACGAAACCATTAATCACTTAATGATTGAAATTGAATCATATTTAAGAAAAGAAAAACATATTAAAATTGTTGATATTTTTGGTCGCCCGAAAACTATCTATTCTGTTTATCGTAAGATGCATCAATTTAATCATTCATTTGAAGATTTAAAAGACCTTTTAGCAATTAGAATCATTGCTAAAAGCAATGATGATTGTTATAAAATTTTAGGTTTTTTACACAATAAATACACCCCACTTGCGGGAAGGTTTAAAGACTATATTGCGACACCAAAAAATGGTGTTTATCAATCTTTACATACAACACTTTCAGACCATTTTGGAAATATTTTTGAAGTTCAAATTAGAACAGAGGGAATGGATGATATTGCTGAAACTGGAGCCGCCGCCCATTGAGCTTACAAAACTGATGAGAAAATTGATATCAATAAAAAACAAAAAGAAATTGATGAAAAAATCGATATTTTTAAAAGAATTATTGATTTAGATCAATCATCTGGAAATGATAATCAAGAAGAAAATATTGAAAAAGTCTTAAAGCAAGACTTTTTCACAGAAATGATTTATATTTTAACCCCAGACAAAAAAATTATTTCACTGCCATTTGGTTCAACAGTTTTGGATTTTGCTTATCGTATTCATACAGAAGTTGGTCAACACGCGATGGGTGCTAAAATTGATGGAATTTTTTACCCAATTAACACTATTTTAAATTCTGGTCAACTTGTTGAAATTAAAACTTCTTCCAAACAACACCCAACTCATGAATGATTAAAAATGGTTCAAACGAGTAATGCTCGAAATCGGATTAAAAAATATTTAATTAGCGAAATGAAAGAAGCTAATATCAAAGATAAAAAAGATGAAAACAAAATTATCGCTGATCGAATTGAAAATAATATTATTTCATATATCAATCAACATGAATTGAAACGTAAAAAAGATAATCCAAATATTATTTTAGAAAAAATCAAAAAATTAGGTTATTCAAGTATGGAAGATTTTTTCCTTGGTATTCATCGAGGTGAATACACAATTGCCAATGCTGTTGATCAAGTTTTTATTGATCACAGCATTTCCAAAGATGCGATTGCGCTGGAATCAATGAATAGTGCTAAAAAAACAGTTAATAATGATTACAAAAATGATATTTTAGTGAGTGGAATTGATAATTTGAAAGTCCAAATCGCATCTTGTTGTTTACCAATTCCAACAGAAAACATTATTGGTTATGTTTCAAAAGGGCATGGGATTAAAGTTCATCTTGTTCAATGTCCAAATGTTGTGGAAAACGAAAGAACAATTGATGTTAGTTGAAACCCAAACATGTTTCAAAAAAATTTCTACATTACCAAAATTAAATTTTTTGCCAATGATCAACCAAATTTAATTTATGATATTTCCAAAGCATTAACTAGTACTAAAACAGCGATTAATTCGATCAAAATTTCAAATGATGAAAAGAAACTTTTAGCAACAGGAACAATCAAAGTTAAAGTCCAAAATTCTGATCAATTATCGATGATTATGAGTACTTTAAAATCACTTTCAGCCATCCAAACTGTTGAACGTGAAATGGAATCTTAAATTTTAAAGTGATTTACATCACTTTTTTTATTTTCACTTAGTTAATGTATAATTTATATGTTAAAAACATAGTGATTAAGGTGATAAAATGATTCAAAAACCAAGAGGAACCCAAGATATTTTCGAAATAAAATCAAAACAATATAATGATTTAGAAAACACAATTATAAACGTTCTGAAAACATATAATTTAAATGAAATAAGAACACCAATTTTTGAAGCAAAGGAATTGTTTGTCCGTTCTGTCGGAGAAACAAGTGATGTTGTATCCAAAGAAATGTATGAATTTTTCGATAAAAAAGGTCGTGAATTTGTTTTACGTCCCGAAGGCACAGCCCCAATTGTGAGGAGTTTGATTGAAAACAAATTATACGCCCCAGAATTTCTTCCATTAAAGCTTTATTATGTTGGTCCAATGTTTAGATATGAAAGACCTCAAACTGGACGCTATCGCCAATTTGAACAAATTGGCGTAGAAATTCTTGGTGTTGATAGTGTTTATCAAGATATTGAAATTCTTGCAATGTTAGATTCAATCACAAAAGCAATTAAAATCGATACTAAAGTAGAATTAGATCTTAATTATTTGGTGACTGGCAAACAACGTGAAATTTACATTAAAGAATTAACAAAATTTTTAGTTGATTTTGATGATTTATGTGATGATTGCGAAGTTAGAATTCATAAAAATCCTTTAAGAACTTTGGATTGCAAAATTGATTTCAATAAATTTAAAACTGCTCCTAAAATGACCAGTTTTTTATCAAAAGAAGATGAAGCAAGATTCCAACAGATTTTAGAAGCTGGTAAAAAAATTGGCTTGAAAATTAACATTAATCAACGTTTAGTGCGAGGTCTTGATTATTACACAGGTTTAATTTTTGAATTAAAATATTTAGAATCAAGTTTAGGTTCTCAATCAACAATTATTGCTGGAGGTAGATATAACAATTTGGTCAAAGATTTAGATGGTCCTGATTTACCAGCCATTGGTTTTGCAATGGGAGTGGAACGATTAATTTTGATTTTAGAAGAAAATCAAATTAATTTAAATCATGATCATGGAATTGATCTTTATACAATTGCTTTAAGCCCAGAAGCAATGATTTTAAATCTAGAAATCATTAGAGATTTAAGAAATAACAACATTAAAGTTGAAACAGATTATTTAAACCGAAGTTTAAAATCAAATTTTAAACAAGCAGAAAAATTACAAGCAAAAAATGTGATTGTGATTGGTGATAATGAAATCGAAACCCAAAAAATTGTGATTAAAAATCAAATTAATAAAACCCAAACTGAAGTTAAAATTTCAGATTTAGTAGAAGAAATGAAAGCAGGTAAATAATGAAAAGAACACATAATTGTGGTCAATTAACAATCCAAAACGTTGACCAAAATGTCATTTTGCAAGGATGAGTTAAAAAAATTCGTAAAATGGGTGGAATGACTTTTGTTGACATCAGAGATCGTTATGGCATCACCCAACTTATTTTAGACGAGTCACAAGCAAAAGAAATCAAAGTTGAATTTGTCATTGAAATTGAGGGAATCGTTCTTGAACGCAAAGCTAAAAATCATGATTTATCAACTGGAGAGATTGAAGTTAAAGTTGATGAAATCAAAATTATTAATAAAGCTGAATTAACTCCATTTCAAATCGAAGATCAGATTGAATCTTTAGAAGACACCAGACTAACTTACCGATATTTAGATTTACGTCGTCCAAACATGCAACAGAATTTAATTACAAGAGCTAAATTAAATTCTGTAATTCGAAAAAATTTAGAAAATCTAAATTTTTTAGAAGTTGAAACCCCAATTTTTGGAAAAGCAACCCCAGAAGGGGCAAGAGATTTCTTAGTCCCATCAAGATTAAATGAAAATAAATTTTATGCCCTTCCACAATCGCCACAATTATATAAACAGTTGTTAATGATTTCTGGAATTGATCGCTATTATCAAATTGTAAAATGTTTTAGAGATGAAGATTTAAGAATTGATCGTCAACCCGAATTCACTCAATTGGATATGGAAATGAGTTTTGCCACTGGTGAAGACATCATTTTCATTATTGAAAATTTAATGAAAGAAATTCTTTGAGAAATCAAAGGTGTTAAATTATCAACCCCGTTTAAAAGACTCCAATATAAAGACGCGATTGAACTTTATGGAGTTGATAAACCTGATTTAAGATATGATTTAAAAATTCATGATTTAACAAACATTTTTGCTGAAAACCAAATCAAGTTATTCCAAATAAATTCTGATCAAAACGCAAAAATTAAAGGTGTTATGATTGATGAATTATTAAACAAAACTCAAATAGCAGAACTTGAACAAGTGGCTAAACAAAACCATTTAAATAATTTGGGATTTGTTAAATATGAAAATGGCAATTGAACAGGTTCAATTGCTGGTCAATTGTCTGAACAAGAAAAAGCAGCAATCTTAAAAGAATTTAACATTCAAAATAAAGGAACATTGTTAGTTAATAAGGAAAAATATGAAATCATTTCTCAAGCAATGGGGGCAATTCGCACAACTTTAGCTAAACAATTTAATTTAGCTGATCCGAATAAATATGAAATTCTTTGAGTTGTAGATTTCCCATTATTTGAATTTAGTGAAGAAGAAAACAGGTATGTGGCTGCTCACCATCCATTTACAATGCCTAAAAAAGAATCGTTACAAGATTTTGATTTAAACAAAAAACAAGCACTTGCCAATGCTTATGATATCGTTTTAAATGGATTTGAAATTGGGGGCGGAAGTCAACGAATTACTGACCCAAGCATTCAAGATCGTATGTTTAAAGCAATTGAAATGCCTCCAGAAACAATTGAATCTAATTTTGGTTGATTTATCAATGCTTATAAATATGGGGCACCATATCATGCCGGAATTGCTCTTGGTTTAGACCGTATTGCAATGTTATTAAGTCACGCTGAATCAATTCGTGATGTCATTGCTTTCCCTAAAAATTCATCAGGAATTGATCCGATGAGCAATGCCCCTGATTATGTCAGCTCAGCACAATTAGAAGAATTAAATATTGCTCTGACAGCTAAAAAGAAATAATTAATTTTCATGCATCAGTTAGCACAATGTTCAAACATTGTGCTTTTTTATTTCTAATTTTCCAAACAAAAAAACTCTTTTGATACTTGATAATTTTGAGATTATCGCTCGTATAAAAGAGTTTTTTTGTTTTTAAAGTAAACCTAATTTACTTGGTTAATGTTTTTGCTGTTTCTTTTTGTCAAAATAATGTGATAAATCATTGAGAAACCTAAACAAATAGCAATTACGAAGATCATTGCAATAATCAATCATGCTCATCCCGGCATTCCCATCATATTATCAGCATGAATATCCATGAAAAAGTAAGGGTATTGTGTACTTTTTGGTTTTTCACCTTGGTATCGCATTTCTCCTCGAACCATAATGTAAACTGCATAAATTGCTAAAACTAAAAGTTGTTTTCATCATTCTTTTTTCATAAATTGTTTTTTTGTATAACAAACTTCTGATTTGAAGAAGAAACAAATGTAAAGAATAAATGCAAGTGGCATCACCATATGTTCAACAACACTTTCTAATCAACCAACGGGGGTTAAGTTTCGACCAGACGCTAGCATTTGTGGTAATAACATTCCGTTATAAATCAACATTGTAATTGTGATATAAGTTGTTACAACCAAAGTCATGCCATAACTTAAGAAACCTTTTTTACCTTCATTTTGAGGTTTGAATGCTGCTAACAGCAATCAAACTCCAACTGCAATATTACTTAAAGTTGTAAAGTATGAGAATGTTTGAATTGTTGAATCACCAAAATTAGCACCAATCATAAAGCCTTTTAAGACTTTATCTAAACTTCCACTTTCATTCACAAAGTTCATATTTAAAGAAATTCATGTCATTTTGTCATAAAGTTCAGTCCCTTTTAAAGTATTTAAATATGCAATAACTTCAGATTGTTTGTAACCGTCCATATTTTTTAAATTTTCGATTAATTTATTTTTCAATGCTCCGATTTCAACTAAACCTTTAATATACATTGCGATAATTAAACATAATAAGAATGAACCAGCTAACGCTTTGAATCAAAATTTTCAGTCCATCAAATATTGTTGTTTAAATTCTTGTTTTAAATTAAATTTCATTTTGCCTCCATGCACTAGATTATATTATTCTTTTAATTAAATTTGTTGAAAAGTAAACATAAGCGTGAATAAAGTTGGCAACAATAATTGTGTGATATAAAACTTTCAAAAAGACATTATCATCTAATTTTTTTTGCAGATTTAAATTAGTAATAAATTTGACAATCGTTTTAAAAATTAATTGGTAATCAATATAAATGTTTTTTTCGGTTTTGAATTCAACCATTTCAAATTTATAAATTTGTGCTAATTCATCATCATGATGCAAGATTTTTTTAATCTCTCTTTTATAACGATCATAAACATCATCTAATCTTTTTTTTGATAACTCAATTGCAAATGCTTTTTTATCTTCTACTTCATTATTTTCAAGGTGGTTAAAATATTGCATCATGAAATAAATCCCTGATGCAAACCCTAAAGTGTTTGCATAAGTTGCGATTCATTTTTCAAATTTTTTAAATGCTTTTTTACTGGTTAAAATGTGACTAATTTTCTGATTATAAAAATTTAAATAATTATTAATTGATCTAAACATTAATTCATAATCATCCACTTCAAAACGCTCTTGTTTTCAAAAATCTAACGGGTTAGTTTTGAAGTTCAACATGATTTTTTGCAACTTCTTAATTTGCTTATTAATCATTTTATTTCACCATGGTGAAATGTGTCTTAAATTGTTGATATCTTGTGGTTTTATCTCTGCTAATTTTAAAAATTCGATCATAAACTCTCCTTTGCTCTATATTAGATTATATATAAAAGTAATATGAGATATAATTTAAATGAAAGAATAATAAGAGGTGGCCTATGAGTATAAATAAAAAAGAATTAGAGTTAAATTTTTTTGAACCAGCTTTAGGTTTAATAATTGCAAATTTAGAATTTTTAGAAGAAGAGTTAAGACAAGAACAAGTCGATACTAGTCGCTTGAACATATTAATTGATAATTTTAATGATCTAGAAAAATTAGAAGATTTTGAATGCACGGCTGAAACTTTGGTGAATTTAGCCAAGGATTTCGAAAAAACAATTGCTTCAAAAGCCAATTTAGACCAATTTAAGGTTATGTCATATTTATATTTAGCAACTAATTTAGCAAAAATTTTAGAAAATGATGGTCAATTAAACGAAATAATTTCTAATATTGACAATGATGAAAACGAGACTGAAGAACAAATTATTGAGTTTAGCAAAGCTCAAGTTATTGAATTGATCAAAGAAAAATATTTATCAATTAAAAATGAAATTAATCAAGGTTTAAAAGTTGATGATGCTTTTAATAAGGTTTTAAATATTTTGATCAAAGAAGAAGATTTCAACGAATTTAATGAAGGTAATTCGATTTTAATCGAATTACTAATGAATCAATTCAAAATCAAAGAAAGTAACATTGCCCAAATTTTTAATTGATTAATTTTTAATGAATCAATTATTTTATTGATAAACTTTTGAGAACAAAGCTTGTCAGAAATGGATGAAGAAAATTAAGACAAATGATAGATGTTAAAATTCTAGCGTTAATTATTATAGGTGGAATCTGGTTAGCAACATTAATTTTTGTTGGTTTTTTAGCATTTTTTTATTCCAAAAAACACACCCCACTAATTGCTGAAAGAAAAAAATATTTTCAAGACTTTGAAAATATGAAATTAGAGTTTGATTTTAAACAAATCAAACCAATTAAGATAAATTGACAATTACCAAAAGGCGAGAAAATTTTATTTTTAGAATCTGATATTGAAATGAATATTTCAACTAAAAAAAATAAGCAATTTAAAAATATGGAAAAATACGATTATCAAGCTGATTTTCTCGATGATTATTATGACAATGAAAGTTTTTTACCTTTAAAATCAGCTTATAAATTGTTTTTAAAATCAAGTGCAAATCAATCCAAAGGAAACATTTTTGTGTCAAATAAAAGAATTATTATTCAAAGAGAGGGTCAAGCAAATTTAGAAATCAATTTAAACGATGTGCTTAAAGCTTATATTTCGATGATTCCTAATCGAAAAACTTTATTCAAAGGAGTTATATTGCATACAAAAAAAAGTGTTTATGATTTTTTGTTAATTGATCCAATCATTGTTTTAATTATTAATAATCTAATCAAAGGAGAAAAAAATGAATAGTATCGCAATTTCAACATTTGTTCTGACAATTGTAATTTTTATAATTACTGCATTTTTTCTTTACAAAACAACAAATGATATTTTTCAACTTAAAAAATTTCAACAACAGGAAGTAGTTTTTTGAGAAAATCGTAAAATGTGATTAATACATTGAATCATCATTTGTTGTTTTGTAAGTTTTTTTCTCGTTATTACTATCATTTTTGTTGTTCATGTTGCCAATACATTCAAATTAACAGCTTTTAATTGAATCATTGGTTCATTTTCAATTGGAATGATTACGTTTTCAATTTTTATTATCTTATTTGAAAGAAAATTGATGTCTGGAATCATTTTTATTTTCAAAAACAATAATTTAGTTTTTTTAGATTCAATGATTCCAGTTCAAGAACTGATGAGTATTGAAAATGATTTGAAAAGAAAATGAATTGTGATTATGTGAAAAGACCAAGAGGTTATTGGCAACATTGAAAAAGCTAAAATAAGGTATAATTACAAGATAAAAGATTTGATTAAGGAATTAAATATTCCTAATAAATTTGATTAAGGAGAAAAAATGATTAAAACTGCAACATTTATTAAATCAGCTGCTGATAAAAGTGGATGAATAGACGATGGGGTTGATGAAATTTGCTTTGTTGGAAGGTCTAATGTTGGTAAATCTACTTTTATCAATGCGATCACTAATCAAAATAAATTAGCCAAAACTAGTTCTGCTCCCGGGAAAACAAGATTATTAAATTTCTTTAATATTAATAATGGTCAATTTAGAATTGTTGATGCTCCAGGATATGGTTATGCCAAGGTTAATCTTGCTCAAAAAATGGCGTTTGGTGAAATGATGGATGACTATTTAACTAATCGAAATAATCTTGTTGGAGTTTGTATGTTAGTTGACATGCGACACGATCCAACAGCTGATGATTTACAAATGTACAACTTCTTAAAAGAAGTTGATTTAAAAGTTTTGATGATTGGAACAAAATTAGATAAATTGAAAAAAAATGACATTCAAAAAAATGAAAAAAGTATCAAAAAAATTCTTAATTTTGATGAAAATGATACCTTTTTAAAAGTATCTAACACGAATAAAACCAACATTAATTTGGTTTATAATGTACTTGTAGAATTATTAGATGGAAGAGAGTAATAATGAATAATTTTGAAAATAACAATTTAAAAGAAACAGAATCGAGTTTAAAAACTGATTATAAAAATGGTTTAAATGAAACAGAAGTTAATCAACGTTTAAAAATTAATGGTCGCAACGTTTTACCAATTAAAAAACAAAGACCTTGATACATTATTTTTGGATTGAGTTTAATTGAACCAATTCAAATTCTTTTGATGACAGCTGCAATCATTTCGGTTCTTGCCCCAAGGTTTGGGCGTTGAAGTGAAGCGATGACATGAGAAGATTTTATTGAATTTATTGTTATTATTTTAATTGTTGTACTTGATGCGATTTTGCAAACAGTCCAAACGATGAAAGCGCGGAAATCTGTTGATGCTTTAAAATCCTTATCTAAACCACGAGCTGTTGTGATTCGTGATGGACAACAAAAAGAAATTGATGCTGAAAATTTAGTGGTTGGAGATATTGTTATTTTAGAAGCTGGAAAATACATTCCAGCAGAATTAAGAATTATTGAAGCTTCAGATTTAATGGTTGATGAATCTGTTTTAACTGGTGAATCATTACCAGTTGAAAAATCAAATCAACAACAAAATTCAACACCAATTCTAGCTGAATTAAAAAACGTTGTTTTTATGTCAACTTTTACCACGACTGGTCGTGGAATTGGGGTTGTGACCAAAACTGGAATTAATACTGAAATTGGTAAAATTTCACAAACAATTAATGAAAACTCAGATAAAGAAACACCACTAGCCAAAAAAATCAAAAAATTTAGTTACTGAATTAGTTTGGTTGCTGTAACCATTGGAGTGCTTTTTTTCACAATCATGATGGTGATTGGTGAAAAAGATGGTTGATCTAGTTTTTTAATTATTGCAATAACTTTGGCAATTGGGGTGATTCCCGAATCTTTAAGCGCGATTGTTTCAATCACACTTTCCTTTTCAACTAAAAGAATGGTTAAAGAAAATGTAATCGTTAAAAAATTATCTTCAGTTGAAACTTTGGGAAGTGTTAATGTGATTTGTACTGATAAAACCGGAACGCTAACCCAAAATAAAATGACTGTTAAAAGAATGATTTGAAATAACAAAATTTTAACTGATCAAGAATTTATTGATACTAATTTAGATGAACACAAAGATCTGATGTTAAAAGGTTTAGTTTTACCAAATGACTCTGTCACTGAAGGTGAAGAAAGAATTGGAGATCCAACTGAATTAGCATTAGTGGATTTTGCTGAAATAATGGGCGTTCATGAAACTGTCGCTCGAAAAAAATGACAACGAATTGATGAAATGCCTTTTGATAGTGAAAGAAAATTGATGAGTACAGTCAACAAAGTCAATGGTGAAAATATTATTTTCACCAAAGGTGCAATCGATCAGTTGTTGCACGTCACAACTAGAATTTTGATTGATAACAAAATCATGAAATTTACGCCAAAATTAAAAAAAGAAATTCTAAATCATGCTAAAAAACTATCTGATCAAGCATTGCGTGTTTTAGCATTTGCTTATAATGATGGCTATGATGATTTAGACAATCAAGATGATTTGGAGCAAAACTTAATTTTTATTGGAGCTGTTGGAATGATCGACCCTGTCCGTCCTGAAGCAGTTCAAGCAGTTGCAGAAGCTCACAACTCTGGAATCAGAGTTGTGATGATTACAGGTGATCACGCAATTACTGCACTGGCAATTGCTCGAGATTTAAATTTAGCATATACCGAATATGAAGTGATGAGCTCGGATGTTTTAGAAGCAATGAGTGATGTTGACCTTTTAAGAATCATTGATAATATTAAAGTTTTTGCGCGGGTTAATCCGGAACACAAAGTGCGAATTGTGAATTTACTTCAAGAAAAAGGCAATATCGTTTCGATGACTGGAGATGGAGTAAATGATGCTCCTTCCCTTGCCAAAGCTGAAATTGGAGTGGCAATGGGAATTACTGGAACTGATGTTGCTAAACAAGCCGCTGATGTAATTTTAACCGATGATAATTTCAGTACCATTATGAAAGGTGTTAACGAAGGGAGAAACGTTTTTCAAAAAATTAGACGTTCAATTGTTTTGTTGATGGGATATAATTTTGCGAACGTTTTAACAATCTTGATTTTATCAATAATCAATAACACCGCTCCACTGAACGCTGTTGATATTTTGTATGTCAACTTAGTTGTGGAATCATGTTTAGCCATTGCCATTGGGATGGGGCCATTAGATTCAACATTGATGAATTTACCACCCAAAACCGGAAGTAACGGTTTACTCAACGGTTTACTAATTCCAATTTTGAAAATTGTGATCGTCATGACCATTGTTTCTGTGGGAGCATTTTATTTAGGAATGGCCTTTACCCCAGAAGCTTTAATTTTGGAAATTTCAAAGGGTCAAACTTCATGATGATGAGAAGTTATTCATAGTGCTAATTTCTCAGTTGCCCAACAAGAAAATGCAATTATTTTTGGACGCACAGCGTTATTTATTTCAATCACTTTTGCTCCCTTAATTTTTGCCCACTTGATCAAATTATCGAATTGAAAAGCGACCAATAAAATTAGTTTTTCAATTTCAAAACCATTAGTGTATGCTTCTTTAATTGCTTTATTATTGAATATAATTTTTATCTTCACTCCTGTTTTAAATGATCATGTATTTAAATTAATCAGTTTTGGTGAACATGGGTGAAATCAAAATACAATTGCCATGTTCTTTGCTGCAATTGGATTAGCACTCGTTCCATCAATTGGAATTTTGCTTTGAGATTTCATTACTTTTTATGCCTATCATTGAAGTCGTGAAGCATGACAAAGAAATCGTCATATCGTTTCTAAAATGGTTGAAGAAGATGAAAAAATCGCTTTGGCAAAAACCAAAAGAAAAAGTAAAAAATTGTAATTTTGAAGTAAGGTTAACCTTACTTTTTTAGTTTTTATTATTTTGTAAGTTATAATTAAAAAGATAAGAAGGTACAAAATGAAAAAAGTATTGATTGATGAATATTTAACCCAAAAAATAAGAAACAAAATTGATGAATTAGTCGATTTAAATTTAGGCGAGGATGCTATTTTTAGTTTACTCTCGAATGAACTTTATGGCTATGATGATTATATGATTTTAGAAATTAGACGCTATATCATGTACGTGATTTGATTGAACGATAAAAACAAAGACAAAAGTAATGCTTTTGAAAAATATAAAAAACGCATTGAACAAATTGCATCAAACCCAGAAGAAAATATTCAACCAACAAATTTACAAGATGAAAAAAATCACTTAGACCGTGATAATAATAATGAAGCACTAGTTGCACAAAGAAGAAAAGAACAAGCCAGAATTGAAGAATTGTCAAAAATGATGCGTGATTCTTATGAAGAATCACAGCCGATTATTCCGCAAAAAATTGATGCTAATAAAATTATGGATCAAGTTATTGATAGTATGTCAGATGAAGAGTTACAAGAAACTTTAACTATCATGCTTGATAAAGATCCGACAATCAATAAAGATTTTGGTGATATTTTTTCTGATTATGATAAAGATGAATCTTTGAACGATTTCACCCTTTCGTTTGAAGAAAAACAAAAAATCTTTAATTCAAATCATCCATCAGAGTCAAGTGATTTAGAACTAAATCAAACCTTGTATGAAATTGAAACTGACGATAAAACAACAACGATTATATTGGAATCAAAAACTGAAGAAATAACTTTTAAAGATATTGTGGATGAACAATCTGCTAGTTTTGAACCCACATATTCAATTAATCCAGAAATTTTTGATTCAACTTTAGAAGAAGATAATGGAACTCAAAATTTAGATGATACAGCATTTTTTAATCATGAGTTAGAAGAATTTGACACAAATTTTGAAACAAATGATGAAGATGATCAAAACGTTGAAACCCAACAAGCTTTTGATTTTTTAAAGGATATGGAAGCCAAATACGGGACCGATACGATTCTTACTTTGAACGAAAAGGAATATGGTTTTCCAACCACATCAAACGTTATTAATCATAATGGTGATTTAAAAATTGGTAATACTTTAAATTATAAAAATAAAGATTATGTTATTTATGATATTAAGGACCAAAATGATTTTTTTGGAAATCTGCAAACAATTATTTATTTAAGAAACGAAAATAATGAAGAGATTAAATTAAATAGCAAAAAAATTAAGTAGTTTTTCCTCTGATTTTTGTGTAGAATAATATAAGAGAATTGGCAGGTGAATTTAAAAATGGCATCAATTACAGTCCACGAAGGTGAACCAATTGAAAAAGCGTTAAAACGTTTCCAAAAAGTAGCATCTGCTAATAAGGCAGAAGCTCGTAAACGAGAATACCACTTAAGTAAAAAAGAAAAACGTATTTACAAGCAAAAACAAAACCGTAAATACAAATAGTTTAAAAAAATAACCGAAAAAAGGGTTATTTTTTTTATTTTTTCCTAATCTATTAAGGGGATTAAATGGATTATTTAATTGGAAAAGTAATAAAAATACAAAATGAAGAAATTATTTTAGAAAATAACAACCAAGGTTTTAAATTTATTTTCATCAATCTGAAAAATGAGAAAATTATTGTTGGTGAAAATATTAAATTATATGTTGTTGATTTTGAAACGGAATTTCAAAAATATAGTTATGGGTTTCTTGATGAAAAATTGAGAGATGCTTTTAATGATTTAGTACAAATCAGAACTGTGGGGCCGAAAACGGCTGTCAATATATTGGAAAAATTCGAATTGGATGTTTGAATGCAAATTATCGAAAAACAAGATTTTGAAAAAATCTTGTCAATCAGAGGGATTGGAACTTTTACTGCAAAAAATATTTTGTTTGAATTAAACAAAAAATATTTTAATTATGAATTTAACAACAAACAATTGGATGTTTACAATGCTTTAGAAAAAATGGGTTATAAAAAGAAAGAGATTTTTTCAGTGATTAAGTTAATTGATCCTAAACTAAGTTTAGATGAATTATTAAAAAATAGCTTGAAAAAATTATCACAGTTAAATTATGAACAACTTTAGACCAGAAACATGGGCTGAATATTTTGGCCAAAAAAAAATTATTCAAAATTTAAAAGTTTTTGTTAACTCCGCGATTAAACAAAAAAAAGTTTTGGATCATATAGTTATATCTGGTTCAAGTGGGATGGGTAAAACCTCATTAGCCTTTTTATTAGCCAAAATTTTAAAAGTTAAAATGCATTATTTAAACGGACCAAGTTTGCAAAAACAAAGTGATTTGGTTTCTGTCTTATCTTTTATTAAAGAAAATGACATTTTATTTATTGACGAAGTTCATGCTCTATCTAAAGAATTATTAGAAGTGCTATATCCGATTTTAGAAGATGGAAAATTGAATGTAATCATTGGAAAAGAATACAATTCAAAAATCATTAATTTAAAAATACCTGATTTTACTTTAATTGTTGCAACAACAGAAATTAGCAGATTGGCCGATCCATTTTTGAATCGATTTCCAATTAAATTTGAATTGGACAATTATAATTTAAATGAAATTGAAGATTTAATCATGATTAATGCACAAAAACTAAATTTAAATTTTGCACCATCATGTTCAAAAATTTTGGCTAATCATTCAAGAAGCACACCAAGAATTGCAATTAATTTATTGAAACGAATTCATGATTTTGTTATTAACGATGATAAAGATTTAGTTGATGAAAAATATTTACATGACATTTTACATAGAATGGAAATATATCCCAAAGGTTTAATTTTGAATGATATTAAATATTTAAATTATTTAAATTCGCATAAAATTTTAGGTTTAAATAACATGTCTCAATATTTAAATTTAAATCAAGATCATATTTTACATTTTATTGAACCTTTGTTAATTAGGAATTCATTCATAATTAGAACACCAAAAGGAAGAGTTATAACCGAGCAAGGAATTGAATACATAAAAAATATAAGTTATTTGAAATAACTTATATTTTTGCTTTTATAATCTTGAACAGCTTAATAAATAACTCAATTTCACCAGTGATATTTACAACATTTTGAAAGGCAAGAATTTCTTTTTGCATTTCATCAGTTCCACCAATCATCATATTTTCCATAACATGATTTGGTTTTAATTTTAAATAATATCTTTGGATCATTTCATTTTTTTGCATTATAAAATCCAAGTCAGTGCTGTTTACCATTTGTTCATATTCAGAATAAACATTTTCACAATCGTTTTGATCAGAGCTAATTAAATCTTTTAATTTTTCGTGAATTTTTTTCAATTCTACAAAACATAAATATTCAATATCTTTTGGATCAATTTGATCAAAGGGCTCTTCTAATCCAATTTTTTCATCAAGAACAGTTCTGATGTTTAAAACAGAATTAACACCTTTATTAAAAGAGTTAAACATGTTAGAAAACATATTTTCCATTAATTTAGACATATCTCCTAACATCATAGTTTCTAAACTCATTTCTGGTTTTGAAACTAGGAATTTGATGTCAGCAACTGTTTGAATTGCTCCAAATTGAGTTTCGGTTTTGCGCAGTTCTCCATCAAAATCTATTGATTTTTCAAACAATGGCAAATTGGATTTAATAACTTGTAAATTTTCCCTAACTTTGTTCAACTCTTGATTTGAAGTCAATTTAAATCATTCGATTATAGAATTGTCGATCACTTCTTTTAGTAATTTTTTTTCATTCATATTTGTACCTCTAGTTTAATTATATAAATTTAAATACTTTAAAAAAATAAAAATGTAAAATATATATTATGATAGAGGAAAAATGAAGCTAAAAAAAATTGAAAAAGTAACCGAAAATGAATTTAAAATCAATGATCATCAAGGTTTCTTCTTAGATAAAGAAGAATTAGTTAAAAATCTTAATAGTATTAAATTGCCAATCATTATCTTAGATACTGAGTTTTTTAATCGTTCTCATGATAAAACTGACATGAAAAATCCATTGTATAATAAAAAAAATAAATCGTTGGTTTACATCATTCAGTATTCCTTTGCAAAAAATTTCAAAGAAATAAGTCTCAGAAATAATCATCAAGCAATTAAATCGATGACTATAAAACGCAAACACAATGATAAAAAATATGATTTTTATACTCAATATAATCATATGGTTAAAAGTTTTTTGAATATGTTAATTGCCAAAAAAATCAAAACGATTGTTTTGGCTGGTTCAAGCAATGATAAAGAAATTTTCAATTCTTGAATCAATGAAAATAAAGCTCTATTAAAAAATAAAAAAAGTTCATTATTTATTAAAGATCCAATTACAGGCCTATATTCTGTAAATACATTGGATGTTTATGATATTTTAGGTAAATCTATGTCATTTGTTAATAAAAAAGAAAATGGAGAAGAATTCTATGATCCAGCAAAATTAAAAAAAGGTTCACTTGGAATGGAAACAATTCAAATTCCGAGTTTGAAGAAATTTTTTGAATATTTTGTTGAAGTTTTTAATTCTTCTAAATTAGAAGATCATGATGACATTTATGGTTTATCAATGAGTGCTTTAAAATTTTTAAGTTTGCCAGAACCTAATCAATTAGATTTTTTACAATGAAATAAAGATGTAAAAAAAGCCAAAGTGCATTGCTATAATGATGTTTTAAAAATGTTATATTTATTAGATTTTTGATATGAATTTGGTTATAGCAAAAATAATAAATATTTAAAGTAGGAGAATAGAAATGAAAACATGTGTTGGCTGTGGAGTTGAATTACAAATTCAAGATTCAAAAAAAATAGGTTTTGCAATAAAAATGGAAAATGACTATTGTTTAAGATGTTTTAAAATGAAAAATTATGGTGAATATAATTCTTATGAAATTGAAACTCAACCATTTTTTGAAAATATCAAAAAAATTGTTTCAAGAAAAGATTCTAAAATAATTTTTTATGTCATTGATGTTTTAGACATCAAAAATTCAAGAGATATTAAATTAGAAGCCTTGATCCAAAATGAAAGAGTTATTGTTTTGGTGAATAAAATTGATTTAATGCCCAAATCAATTAAACAAACTAAAATTTTAAATTATGTTAAAGAAGCATTTTCAGATTCAGAAATTAAAGATTTAAAATTCACAACTGTTTCAAGTTTTAATCAAGACTCAATTAAACATTTGTTAGGGTTTGTTAAAAAAGAAAAAGGTAATAAATACTTTATTGGTTTTTCCAATGCTGGGAAATCAAGTTTGATAACAGCTTTATTAAGAGAAGCTAACTTAACATCTAAAACAGTCATTTCACCGTTTTTTAATACAACTTTAAATGAAATAAAAATTGCTTTAGATGATGAAATTAGTTTTTTTGACACTCCTGGAATTAATAAAAAAAATAGTCTTTCTAATTTAGCAAGTGTTGATCAAATGAAATATTTCTATTTCAAAAAAGAAATGAAACAATACACATATCAATTAGAGAGTGGTCAAAGTATTGTTGTTGGTGGTTTTTTCTCAATTAACTTTGATTTTAAAAATAACAAAACTAATGATATTCATTTTTATAGTTCATCTCAAATTGATATTCACAGAACTAAAACCGAAAATGTTGTTCGATATTGAGAAAAGAATTTGAATCTATTAAAGCCCCAATTAATCGATTCAACAATCAATCCATATCTTTGAAAATTAAAAAATATCAAAGATAAAGAAATTGATATTGTTATTTCAGGATTAGGGTGAGTATCGTTGAAAAATTTTGAAAAGATGGAATTTTCCATCACCATTCTGAATGAAAAATATAAAAATGATTTTGAAAAAATGATTTATTTGAGAAAAGCATTAATCTAAAATGCGGTTTTGGGTTTATAATTTAAAAGATTATAAAAGAAGGGAAGAATAAGAAAATTAACAAAATGTTAGGCATTTGTTCATTTTCTTGAATTAATATTGTTTTATAAGCAAATATAAATCATTTTGACTGAAAATATTTCAGTCAAAATGATTATTATCTTTGAAATAAATAAATTATTAAGGACAACAAATTTTGTAATGAATCCAAATTGTAATTAAAATAAAAGTATGAAGAAAAATGAAAAAGTAGAAGCAATGCAAATGGATGAATTGATTGTTAAAATCAATGAATTTGCCCAACTTGCAAAAACTCGAGAATTAAACGATGAAGAAAAAGAACTTCGTGAACTCTTGAGAAATAAATATATTAGTATATTTCGCCAAGGAGTTAAACAACAATTAGAAAATATTAAAATTGTTGATGAACAAGGCAACGAAATAACAAAAAAGAAAGATGGTAAAAATGAAAAATAACAAAGGAAATGATAACTTAAACGCAATCAGAATGCTTGGTATTCAAGCTGTAAATAAAGCCAATTCTGGACATCCTGGAATTGTCTTAGGAGCAGCACCAATTATTTACTCTCTTTTTACAGAGAATATGAACCTTTATCCAAAAGAAGCTAAATGATTTAATCGTGATCGTTTTGTGTTGAGTGCAGGACATGGATCAGCATTGCTTTATGCAATGCTGCACCTTGCTGGTTTTAAAGTTTCAATTAACGATTTAAAAAACTTTAGACAATGAGGTTCAAACACTCCAGGTCACCCTGAATTAGGGTTAACTGATGGAGTTGAAGTTACAACTGGTCCTTTAGGACAAGGGGTTACAATGGGAGTTGGAATGGCAATGGCTGAAGCTTTTTTGGCCGCTAAATTCAATAAAGCAAGATTAGACATTATTGATCACCATACTTTTGTTTTAGTTGGTGACGGAGATTTACAAGAAGGAATTAGTCAAGAAGCGATTTCTTTTGCTGGATTCCAAACTTTAAATAAATTAATTGTGATTCATGATTCAAATGATATTCAACTAGATTCTGAAGTTAGCAAAGCTAACAAAGAAGATATGCACAAAAGATTTAAAGCAGCTGGATGAAACACCATTTTGGTCAAAGATGGCGAAGATGTTGTTGCGATTTCCAAAGCAATTGAAAAAGCAAAGAAATCAAATTTACCAACATATATTGAAATCAAAACAGTGATTGGATTAGGTGCAACAAAACAAGGAACTAGTGCTGTGCATGGAGCTCCTTTAGGAAAAGATTTAGCACACACAGAAGAATTTTTTGGATGAAAATACAAAGATTTTGAAGTGCCAGAATCAACATATGAGTTTTATGAAAAAATTGTGATGGAACGTGGAAAACAAACTTTCAAAAATTGAGAATTATTATTAAATTCATATCAAACTTCATACCCAAACGAATATGAAGAATTAATGAATGCAATTGATGGTAAATGAAACTTCCCGCAACAAGAAGTAGAAACTGCCAATCCTCAAAAAACTCAAGCAACAAGAATTAGTTCTGGGTCAATTTTTGAAAATGTTATGCGCGCTAACCCAACAATGTTGGGTGGAAGTGCTGATTTATCATCATCAACTAAAATCAAAGGTTTAGATGGAGATTTTACTCCTAAAAATCGCGTTGGAAGAAACGTGATGTATGGTGTGCGAGAATTTGGAATGACTGCGATTAATAACGGAATGGCAGCACATGGAGGAATTCTTCCAGTTGCTTCAACTTTCTTTGTTTTTACAGATTACATGAAACCAGCTTTACGTTTAGCATCATTAATGAAATTACAACAACTATTTGTTTTAACTCATGATTCTGTGGCTGTTGGTGAAGATGGTCCAACACATGAACCAATTGAACAATTGGCAATGTTAAGAACAATTCCTAATCACAATGTCATTCGTCCAGCTGATTATGCTGAAACAATGGCTGCTTACAAAATTGGTTTAGAATCAAAGCAAACACCAACAAGTATTGTTTTAACTAGACAAGATTTAACTGAGCAAAAACATCAAGATGTTTTTGCAGAAGTTAGCAAAGGTGCTTATGTTTTACAAGCAAAAGCAAATGCTAAAGTAACTTTGATCGCCACTGGTAGTGAAGTTGATTTAGCTGTTAAAGTTGCTGATGCTTTAAACAAGAAAAAAATTGCAACTAGTGTTGTTTCAATGCCATCAATGTTTTTATTTGAAAAACAAGATGCCAATTATAAAGCCCAAATTTTAAATGCAAAATCATTACGTGTTTCAATCGAAATGGGAACAACTTATGGTTGAGCTAAATACGTTGGTGAAAATGGTTTATCATTTGGAATTGATCGTTTTGGTGAATCAGCACCTGGAGATGTGGTCATGGATAAATTCGGCTTCAATGTTGAAAATATCTCTGAACAAATTATTAAAACACTTAAAACAAGAAAGGACGCATAATTAATGAATTTAACAATATTGGCAAGCCTAGAAGGCGGAGCTTTAGCAGGGACACTTGTTGGAGTGATTATTGGAGGAATTATTGTTGGGGCAATCATTGGTTTCTTTGTAACCAGGTTGATTGTTAAAAAACAATTGAAAGACAACCCCCCAATTACTGAAGGTCAAATTCGTGCCATGTATATGAGCATGGGTCGTAAACCTAGTGAAGGTGACATTAAAAAAACCATCAACGCCATGAAAAAAGCAAAAAAATAATTCGGAAATCCGAATTATTTTTTTTGTTTTTTAGAACGATCTTTAATATGTTTTTTGTATTCTAACTTTTGTTCTGGAGTTAGAGTGGGAAAAGTTTTTGGTTCTTTATGATTTTTAATGCGAATAATATTTGGGAAGTGACGATATGCTAGCATTGTCATTCCCATTAAAATCATTGTATTAATTGCTAAAATATTTTCAGCAAATTGGTGATGACTAATTGGTGCGGTTAGTTGATGTAAATAATTAATTCAACTAAATCTTAACCACGGATTTGATCATACACCTTGTCATTGCTCTCAACTATTTCAACCACCACTAAAACTATTAATCCCATTAATTCAAGGTAACCAGATGAAGATTAAACAAGTGGCAAGTGCAGCTACAATACTTGCGATGCTCACTTTTCTTGTTTTTCAAACAACAACAAATCAAACCAGTAGAAAGAATCCAAAATAAAATGGGTTAGCAACAAATAAAAACCCCATAAATGAAGCAACTGCTTTACCACCTTTAAATTTATAATAAATTGGATAACAATGCCCAATCAAAACAAACAACATGGGAATAAAGTAACTTGTTTCTTTAAATAAATCATTGGGAATCATTGAAAACAGCATTGCAATTAAAGCAGTTACAACTGATTTACATCCATCTAAAAGGGCAACAATAAAACCTCAATATTTTCCTAATTCTCTTGTGGTGTTGGTAGCACCAGCATTCTTTGAGCCAACAGCTCTGATGTCAATCCCTTTAACATATTTAACAACAATAATTGATCATGATATCGATCCGATAAAATAACCGATGATTGATGCTAATATAATTCCTAAATAATACATTTGTCCTCTTAACTATTCAACAAAAAGATTATATAATTAAATGTAATAAAAGGAAATTATGCGACCGATTTTAATATTTTTTTAATTAGTTAAATTACTTTTAAATTAAGGATTACAATGAACAACAATGAAAAATTAGCAGATTTATATCGCCAACAAAAAGAATTAAATGCATTAATCAAAGAATTGGATAGTAAACTTAAAGGCCATTTACGATGATGGTGATTATTTCCGTTGTTTGGTTTTATTGTTTATATTTATTTATTAGAAAAAAAACGTCAGAATTCAAGCATCAGTGAATCGATCACTAAGGTCAAGGTTGAACTTTTTAGAGTTGAAATCAAAATTGCTCAAATTGAAAAACAAAATAACTCAACTTCAAACTAAAATGGTTTGAAGTTGAGTTATTTTATTCATTTGAACTTGTTAATTGTTCAATTTTTTCAAGAGTTGGAAAATTGATTAAATCTTCAAAAAATTCTTCGTCCATTGAATTAACTGCAATATTTTGCAGAACTTCCATTTGATGTTCGGGTTTGATTGCTAAAGCAATCACAATTTTAACGATTTCTCCATCTCAAATAACCTCATTTTTCAAATGGTAAAACAGAATTAAAGATTCTTTTAGGCTTTGCATTCCTTCATAAGTTCCATGAGGAATCGAAATTTTATTTCCAATATAAAAGGAAGCTAATTTTTCCCGCTCTAAAATTGAATCAATATAAACGGGATCGACCTTTTCTTTTTTAAATTTTAAAAAAATATCATTTAAAATTTCTGCTTTGGAATTAAATTTTTGATTTAAAAATATGTGTTCTTTTTTTAACATGTTCTCTGTCTCCTGATTTTAATTATTTATATTTAAAATAAACTCTATTTGTTCATCTGTAATGTCTTTGATAATTGTTTTCAACATCATTGCCTTGGTTTGATGGTTGGCATGCATTTGGGCAATAATTTTGCCATCGTTATCATTTTCGTTGGTGTAATCAAGGGCGTTTAAAATACTTTGTTGAATATTTTTTGTTTCTAATCCTAATTTTTGTCCAAGTAAGAATGGTTTTAAAATTCTTTCTTCTAGTTGTAATTTTAAGATTAAATTTCTGCCAACTCTTTCTAAATGATCCTGAATGTAAATGTTTTCAAAACGCTCAATCGTTTGATTAATAAATTTTTTAACTTCATCCAAATCATAATTAAATTGTTTTGAAAAAATTTGACCAACTTCATTTAAATAGGCGACTAGAAATTTTTTCAAAGTCTCAATTTTTAAACTTGCGTTTGTAAATGGGGGATTAAATTGATTTAATTTGTAAGCAGCTCAACATAAACTAGCATGACCTCCATTTAATAATCAAATTTTTTTGGCAATTTCAGCATCCATATTTTTTGAATATTTCAATGAAGAAATGCGCGGGATTGTTGTTGGTCATTGTGTTTCATCAACAATTCATGAATAATATTGTTCAACTTCGATATCAATAATATTAGTTTTTTTCTGGTCTGGGACAATTCTATCGACCATTACATCAACAAAAGCGATTAAATTTTCATCAAAATTATAAAGTTTTTGAATTTGTTGTTTGAACATCGAAGAAACTTTATCCCCGTTTTCACAACACATAATAATTAATTTTTCGTTGTTATTTTCTTTATTTTTGATAATTTTAACAACAATATCTTCAATGTATTTTAAGGCTAATGCTCCAATTGATGTTGTTAAAATATCAATTTTATAATCATTGTTTAAAAATAAATCTTCATTGGAAACACCACTTATTTTATTATCAATTTTGATAATATTTTTGGTTTCTCCTAATTCAATGACATGAAATTCTTTGACTTCATTAATGTGACTAATCATATTTTTGTTAATATCTGTAAATTTGATATGTTCAATATTTTGATCTTTTAATAGAATTGGGGCAATAAAACCTCGACCGATATTTCCTGCTCCAAAATGTAATACTTTCATAATAATTTCGACTCCTTTATTTAAATTATAATTCAAATTCCTTAAATATTCTTTCTCTTGAAGGGTGCTTCAATAACTCTTCAACAAAATCAATTTCTAACAGTTTGATGCTCATTTTTTCAAAAAAATCATTGTATTGACTATTTTTAGCAGACAACCCAACTAAAAAATGTGTTGGTTGATCTTCAAACATAATTGGTTTTTCAAAGTGAATGATCACAATTCCATTGTCCAAAACCCCACGTCCATCCATGCCATGACAAATCGCAATTCAGTTTCCGATATAAGTTGAAAAATGACGTTCTCTTTCAAGCATTGAATCAATATATTCATCGGTGATATAACCCAATTCTTTCAGTAAATTTCCGCATTTTAGAATCGCTTCTTCTTTTGTTTTGGCATTTTGATTAATTAGCACGTTTTCAGGACTAAAGATTTTTTTAATTTTGTTGTGACCAATTAATTTTTCATAAATTTTTAAATTTATGAAAAAACTCAATTGTTCTCGTTGGCTTAAAATTGAGGCAATGGGAAATTGAATTAAATTTGCATTTTTATAATTTCCAATATCAATGGTTGAAATGACCAAATCATATTCTGGCAATTTCTTTTTGTTGATTAGGGAAAGAGAAGATGTCTCAATTTCAGATTTTGGATATAAAGATTTTAAAAAACTTTTAAGCATAAAACTTTGACCCATTCCCCCAACACAAACCGCTAAAATTTTAGCTTCAACATTTGCCAATAAGGTATTTAAATAAATTATGATGTGTATAAATAATTCATATGTTAAGGCAAGATTTAAATCTTGATTTGCAAAGTTTTTTTCGATTGCCAAAGCAATAATTGTGAAAATTTCAAAATAGTTATTCTTATATTTATAAAGATTTTGTTTGTATTCTTCAATGATTAAATCATCAACTTTATCATTGAAAATGTTTGCGATTAAATGCTGAGTTAATCTTTCTTCGATATATTCATCTAGCAATAATTTGTGGTGAAATAATTTTTCAATTTCATTTTCAATTTCTTGAACACAAGATAAGATATTGGTTTTGTAATCTTCTTTAAGTCAGATGCTGTTTAAAATATTTTGATCATGCGGAGAAAGATATAAATTATTTAAATCTTTTTTAAAATTAATAGAATCTAATAAATTTAAATTTTTATTTTTGGAATGATTTAAATAGAAGGTAATTTTCATCGCCATAATTGCAATATTAATTTCACTTAAATTTTGTTGGTCAATAATCAAATTAACTAAGTGATTATAAATAATTTTAAAATTGTCAATTTTAAAATAGCGAACTAACTTTTTATAAATATATTCTGAAAATAATTGGCTTAAATCACCATATTGTAATAAGGTTGAATTCTTTTTTAAAAAGATGATATCAACAGCATTATTGGAAATAATCGGAATTAATTTTTCAATGCTAAGATCAGGAATTGTAATCCCTTTTTTCTCTCACAATAATTCAAGATCATATTTTTCTAAAATGATTTTTAGTTTTTGTAAATCTTCAACTAGAATATTTTTACTAATTTGTAAATCTTCAAGTAAGCGAGCTTGCTGAACATGTTCATTTTTTAAAATTTCTAAGATTATAAAAATCAAGCGTTCACTAATCATTAAAAATTCATCATTTAATTTAGTAAAGTTCAGAATTAAGTGTGTTTGAGCATTCATCAAGATATAGTTATCATCAATTTTACTAATATACGTTTTAATGGGTTTTAAAAAATCATTCAAATCGTTTATATCTCTATCCAGAGTCTTAAAACTTATATCTAAATGATTTTTTAATGTATATTTATTGATTGTTTTATAACTTAAAAAGATGTACAAAATTTTATTTTGTCTTTCCTTCTTCATTACTTTTATCCATTTCTAGTTTAATCTCATCTATAATTTTGTCATAGAATTCTTTATTTAAGAAATTGTTTATACTTTTGTGTACTGCATTTGGTGCTTTATTTTTCGCCAATTCAGTTAATTTTTCTTGGGTAATGACATATTCAGCATCAGTTGGCAATTCTTTAACTGCGTAATTCAATACTTTCATCGGAATCCCAGCTTCTTTAAATTTCTTTTTCAAAATTGAAGCACCCATTGCACTAGAACCCATTCCAGCTTCACATGCAAAGATAATTGTTTTTGGAATTGAATCTAATTTTACAACTTCAACATTTGCTTTTTTAACATCAGTTTTAATGTATTTTGATTCTTTACCTTTTAATTGAACAACTTTTTGTCCTGAAGCTTGTAATTCTTCTTGACCCATTTTTTTGTATTTCTTGCGATTAATCAAAAAGATCAATGAAGCAATACCTAAACTAGCTGCCGCAGCCCCGATAATTCCAACCGAAACACCAGCATAATTTAGAGCTTCGGACTTAGTCATGGCATAAACCGCGATAATAGAACCTGGACTTGCTGGCCCAATTAAACCTGCACCAAAGCTTTGGAATATTGCATCTCCAACTAATCCTCCACCTAGTAGTGAAATTATTAATGCTGGACGCATTAATGCGAATGGGAAGTAAACTTCATGAATACCTCCAAAGAAATGAATAACACTTGCTCCTGCTGCTTGTCCTCTTGATTTTTTATCAAAAATGATTGTTGCAACTAACATACCTAATCCAGGACCTGGATTAGCTTCAAGTAAGAATAAAATACTTTTACCTGTTTCTCTAGCCATATCTAGACCAAGTGGGGTTAACACACCATGATTAATTGCATTATTTAAGAATAGTAATTTCGCTGGTTCAATAATTAAGGCTGCCAAGAAAATTAATTTTGCATTAATGGCTGCTTTAACAATGATACCTAGAACATGTGAAATACCATTAATTACATAAGGCATACCATAAAAGGCTCCCAAACACATTGCTGCTCCAAGGATGGCTAGTGAAAAGTTGTTGACCAACATTTCAAATCCTTCTTTAATTTTTCCTTCGATTAATTTATCAAAACCTTTTAAAACTCCAGCCCCAATTGGACCACAGATCATTGCACCCAAAAATTGTGGGGTTGGTTTAGAATCTGCTGCAAATCCAGGATTGAATTGATTTCCAACAATTACTCCAAAAACCACAAAGGCGGCAATAGTCCCTCCACGGTTACCATGAACAAGCTTACCGGCTTGATATCCAATTAAAATTGGAATTAAATAAGTCATTAAATTTCCTGTTACATGGTCACTAATTGCTTTAACGGGTGTTCATCCATCAGGAATAAAGAATGCTGATAGTAATCCTCAACCAATAATCACACCAATGACTGGCATAATCATCGCACTTAATCATCCACCAAATTTTTGGACTCTTCGCATCACAATAATTTTGTTAAAATTGTTTTTCAAGAAAAGCTTGGTTGGATTCGATTCGTTTTTAGAATTTATCTCTTTTATAACTTCTTCCATTTTTTTAAATCTCCTTTCAATTTCTATATTAAAGAAAAAAAATCGAAAAATTTCTAAACACAAGATTGTGGATAGCTTTTTTTGACTTTTAAAAAGACAAAAAAATCTTTACTAAACTTTTCATGGTTTTAAATTTCAAAAAACAACAAAAATAGCTAAAAATTTTAGCTATTTTTGTTGTTAGATCAGGATATGTTAAAGATCAATTTTTGTTCGTGTTTAAAAATTGTCAAAAATGTAAAGTAGTGCTAAACTAATTTTAGATGTCTGATTAGCGCAATTGGTAGAGCAACTGACTCTTAATCAGTGGGTTGTGGGTTCGATCCCCGCATCAGGCACCATTAGAATTTAAGCACCAATTGGTGTTTTTCTTTTATAATATTATAAGAGGTCTGAAATGAACAAAATAATTTATAACCCCATGACAATGATCATGTTACATTTAGAACCAAGTATTGGTTTAGTCGGAAATTGGTCTGAATGAAGTAATGTTGAAGATGAAATTATTAAATTAGGAATCGATAGTCAAGAAAAACTTACCTTGATTAACATTGTCGTGGATGATCGTTTAAAAGTGATCAGTGAAAATGCAATTATCTCTCAAATGGAGAAATACGGAATTCATGATTTTCTAACTTTTATTGTTCCTAATTTCAAAAATCCTGATTTTTGAAATTTTGAATCATTTAAATCAATGTTACATTTTAAAAAGATTATCATTAATGTAGATCACCCATTTTTTGATGCAATCCAACAAACAATGACGAAGACAAAAATGCTACCAGTTACGCTTTTGAAAACAGCAGATTCACTTTTTTCAAAAGCACAAACTTTATTAAAAAATGGCGAAATAAAAGGTTATCAAAGCTTGACTGGGGCAAATTATAATTTTTCTGGATTTGTGGTTAAAGGCCAACAACTAGGAAGAACAATTAATTTTCCCACCGCTAATATTCAAAAAGGGGAAATGCCATTTAAACAAGGGGTTTATTTAACAAAAGTTAAATTACCAAATGATGAAAACACATATTGAGGAATGGCTGATTATTGATGCCATCCAAGTAAAGGTTTGACTTTTGAAGTGCATATTTTAGATTTTGACAAAGATATTTATGGGTGAAATATTCAAATTGAATTAATTGATTTTGAACGCGAAAACATCAAAGTTGAAAATTTAGAACAATTAAAAGCACTACTCATTTCTGATAAACAAAAAATGATTGCAAAAATAAAGAAGGAGCAATAATGAAAAAATACCCGATAATTGGATCACATGTTTCGATGAATGCTTTAGAAAAATATTTGATTGGATCGGTCAAAACAGCGATCAATGATGGAGCAAATACTTTCATGATTTACACAGGACCGCCCCAAAATTCCAATCGAAAACCAACAAGTGAATTAAACATTGAACAAATGCACGAAATTTTAAAAGAGCATCATCTTGATCCAAAAGATTTGGTTGTGCATGCTCCGTATATCATTAATATTTCGAATCCAGTTTCTCAAAGTACTTGAGATTTTAGTGTTGAATTTTTGAAAAAAGAAATGCAAAGATGTGATGATATTGGGATCGAAATTTTAGTTTTACATCCTGGAGCTTTTACAAAAGGTGATCCTAATCAAGCTTTGAACAAATTAATTCAAGGATTAAATGAAGTTTTTAAAGAGAATTATAAAACTAAAATTGCTTTAGAAACGATGAGTGGTAAAGGAACTGAAGTTGGAATTAATTTTGATCAATTGAGTTTTGTGTTAAATCAAGTTGAAGAAAAAGAACGCTTAGGAATTTGTTTGGACACATGTCATATGAATGATGCTGGTTATGATTTGAATAATTGAGAAGCAATTAAACAAGAAATAGATCAAAAAATTGGTCGAGAAAAAGTTTTGGTTTTCCATTTAAACGATTCAAAAAATCCTTTAAATTCGCACAAGGATCGCCATGAAAACATTGGTTATGGAACAATTGGTTTTGATAATTTACTCAAGATTTTGTGAGATGAAGATTTCAAAGAAATTCCCAAAATTTTAGAAACCCCATTTGTCAATGAACAATCACCTTATAAAGCTGAAATCCAAGATTTATTAAACAAACAATGAAGTGACCCTTTTAAAAACAGCAAATAACTTGCTGTTTTTATTTGGTATAATTTTACATAGAAATAGGAGCACATGATGAAAGAAAAAAAAGAGACCAGTTTAATTACTAAAACAAATATATTAGCCCACTTTTTTTATCGTGCTTTTCTATTAAGACTTTCAAATTCTAAAATGAGACAAGAAATTTTAGACGAAGTTCAAATTTCAAAACATAATGAACAAATTATTGATGATATCGAAGAAATAATTGCTAATATGGGAGAATTAAAAACAATTATTTTTGAAGTTTTTACCAAAGATTGAACATGAGAAAGAATTCCTGCTTTGATTCAAGCATTATTAATTGTTGGTGCTTACCAAATCACCATGACAGATGAACCCAAAGCATTAATCATTAACGAAATCGTGAATTTAACAAAATCTTTAGAACCAGATTTTGAATTTGGTTTTGTCAATGCTGTTTTAGATAAAATCAACAAAGAAGACTAATAATATGGAACAAAAAATTTACTCGGTCACTGAGATTAATGCTTTTTTAAAAGAATATATTGAAGCTCCTGAATTTTTAAATAACCTCTATATTACTGGGGAAATATCAAATTTAACTTTTAATAAATCAGGTCATATTTATTTCTCAATCAAAGATGAAGGTGCAACTATCAAAGCTGTTGTTTGAAAAAGTAATGCTGATAATATGAAACGTTGAAATCCAGAAAACGGAATGAAAATCACTGTTAAAGGGAGATTTAGTTTTTACATTGTTGGTGGAACCATCACTTTTGAAGTACGTGACGTGCAATTAGAAGGTAAAGGCGAATTACAAAAATTATATGATGAAAGATATGCCTGATTAGAGATTAATGGTTGATTCGATCAATCAATCAAAAAACCTATTCCAATCTTTCCAACAAATATTGGAATTATCACAGCTGCTAGTGGGGCTGCCATTCATGACCTAATTACAACGATTCAAAGAAGATACCCAATTGCCAATATTTATTTATTTCCAGCTCAAGTCCAAGGTGAACAAGCAAGATTTGATATTGCTAAAAAAATAGATGCTGCCAACAACTTTTCGATTCCACTTGACACTTTAATTATTGGTCGAGGTGGGGGAAGTTATGAGGATTTATGAGCTTTTAATGAAATTGAAGTTTTAAAAGCAATTAGAAATTCTTTGATTCCCACAGTTTCGGCTGTTGGCCATCAACCAGATTACACTTTAAGTGATTATGTTGCTGATCTTAGAGCACCAACCCCAACTAGTGCTGGAGAAATGACAACTCCAAACATTGCTGAATTAAAAAGAAATTTACAAAATTATTATGTTGATTATCAAGCGATAATCAACAGTAAAATTCAAGAATCAGAACTATTTTTAAACAGAATTATTGGACGAAACTCTTTGATTACCAAAAATATTGTCAATCAAAAAGAGATTGAATTAAAGAATATTTATCAAATAAATAATCGGCACATGCAACAAATTTTGATGCATAAAACACAGGAATTAATGAATTTAAATCAGCAACAAATAATTCTTGATCCCTTAATTCCTTTACAACGTGGTTTTGCACTAGTAACTGAAATGAGTGGAAAAATCATCTCAACAAATTCGAATATTAAAATCGGTGATCAGTTAGGGATAAAAACTAAAGATAGTCACATCGAGGCTGTTGTCACAAAAATCAAAAAGGAGCATAAATAATGAATACAGAAAAAACATACAATCAATTAATTGAAGAAATCAAAATTGATTTAAATAAATTGTCCAATTCAGAAATTAATATGGATGAAGCAATTTTATTATTTGAAACTAACTTACAAAAAATTAATGCTGCAAAAAAAGCATTAGAAGAATACAAAGGCAAAGTTCAAAAAGTTTTAGAAGATCATCAAATTGAAGAATTTGAAATTTAATTTAGGTAAATTTAATGAGTAAAACACAAAAAGTAATCTTTCTAATTGATATGGATGCTTTTTTTGCTTCTGCTTCAAAATTACAACACCCAGAATTACGCAATAAAGCGGTTGTTGTTGCCCATGATCATCCAAAGTCAATAATTAGTGCAGCTGATTATCAAGCACGTGCATATGGGGTCAAAGCGGCAATGCCATTGAATAAAGCAAAACAATTATGTAAGGATTTAGTCGTTTTAAATCCTGATTTTGAATTATATCAAACAATCTCTGCTCAAATTTGAAATGTGATTAAAACCCAATTTACATCTATGGTTGAAGTTGTTTCGATTGATGAAGCATATGTTGATGTTTCAAACATTTGAAAAAAATATGGAACTGTTCGAAAACTAGCTTTAAAAATGCAAAACGCGATCAAACAACAAATTGGTTTAACTTGTTCGATTGGGGTCAGTTACAATAAATTTTTGGCTAAAATGGGTAGTGATATGAACAAACCTAATGGAATTACAATTATCAAAAAAGACGAGATTCCGAATAAAATTTGAAACCTAAACATTAATAAAATGTACGGGGTGGGAATTGCTACTGAAGAAATTTTAAAAGATCTTTTTCATGTTGTTAAAATTGGGGATTTAACCAAAATTAATCCATCAGAATTAGAACATAAATTAGGTAAACATGGATTAATTTTAGTTAATCATGCATTAGGATATGGAAATGATGAAATTGATTTATCACGCAATATTTCAAAATCGATTTCCAATGAAAGAACTTTAGTTCAACCAATCAGCAATTTAGAAGAAATTGAAATCGTGATTCATTCATTAACTAAAACGATTGTTGAAAAAATGCTAACCGAAAGATTGCAAGCCAAGACTATGGGAATCATTTTAAGATATCATTGAAGCAATCCTGAAAGATCAACTTTTGATAAAAGAAAACATTTAAAACATAAGCGCAAACAAACCACATTGGTTGAACCAACTATTAATTTTGAAACAATTTATTCAAATATTTTAGAGTGTTTGAATGATCTTTATGAAGTCGGAAAACGTGTTGCCTTAATTGGAGTTTTTGTTGCTAATTTAAAACCATTTCAGAATTATTCGCAATTAAATCTTGATGATTTAGACAAAGAATTCCACCCTCTTCATCATCCGAAAGTGGATGAATTAATCGAAGACATTAATTTTAAATTAAAGAAAAACAAACTTTTTTATGCCACAGAATTAAAAAAAATTAAAGATTAATCTTTAATTTTTTTCATAATTATTTCTATTTGTTGATAAAGCTTTTCAATACTTGAATTATTATGGATTTCAAAATCCTTAACACTTTCGTATAGTAGTTCACCTTGATATTTTAATAGTTCATAGGTTGTATTTTCGTTTGCATTATCCCGCACTTTGATTCGATGCAATAAATCTTGTTGGTCTGCTGAAACATAAATATATTTGTCAATCGGAATATTTAATTTTGGAAGAATCGCTCCATCAATAATGATATTTTCTTTCGATGAAGTAATTGTTTGAATCACATGTTCTTTGATTTTAGGTCACATATATTGAGACAACTTTTGATTTTCAATTGGTGAATTGAAAATAATTTCTCTTAATATTTTACGATCAACTTTTTGAGTTTGCATATTATAAGCTTGCGGAAAAGTCATTTTGACAAAGTTTTGACTCTCTTCTAAATCCATGATTTCACGACTAATCACGTCTAAATCAATTGCTTTAAAATTGTATTTTTCAGTAATATACTTAGTGACAGTGGTTTTACCAGAACCGGTAAAACCAAAAATTCCTAAAATCATTTTACCAACCACCCATCAATTCTAATTGTTTTTCAACAGATACTTTTGTACAAGTAACAATTAAATTTGATTCTTTGTTAATGACAAAATACAGCTGACTATTTCCAGCTGAAATATAAAGATCATATCTTGTTTCGAATTGACTGTTTGATAATTTTATCAGTCTCATGACTTCGTCTTTAACTTTAAAATCTTCAACACCTTTCATGTTGAGTCTTTCTTTCACTCTTTGCATCCCATGATAAGAAAAACTGTAATTATGTTTGTAATAATAACTCATTTGTTCTCCTTGTTTAATTTTAAACCATTTGCATGAAAAAACTCAAGAATATTCTTGAGTTAAGATAAACGATAAAGATTATTTTTTGTCTGAATCTTTCTTTTTTTTGAAAGTTTTGTTTCATCAAATTGAAAACTTAGATGGATTTTTAATAATCACTTCATCTGGATTATCATAAAGTGATTGGTCCATTTGATAGCTTTGTCCTTGAGACATATACATCATTGCTTTTTGAAATTCAGCATTTGCTCTCATTTGTTTTTGACGATCTAATTTTGGGTTTAAAACCAAAATTGTAATTGCAGCAACTAATGAAAGAGAAATGAAAACAAGACTCATAATTGAAAAGATAGATACAGTTGAGAATTTGTGACCATAATCATTTGATAATAAATTTCACAATCCATCAAAATTAAGTTTTGTACCAGTTGCAAATAAAGTTTGACCATCTGCTCCAGCTCTTAAGAAAGGATTATTTTTAAATAGATCCTTAATGTTTCCTTCAGTCAGAACACTGATGACTGGAAATAGTGACATTCCTAAAAAAATTACTACAAACATAACTGGGAAAAAATTCATTCGGTATTTTTCTTTTATTGATCTCGGTTTTCTAAATGCATCAAAAGAAATATAAATTGCTGGTAAAATTCCAAGTATAAAATTAAAAACACTTTTAAATCCAATACCTTGTAAATCAAAAGGTATATTAACAACTTTTCCTGCTCCTAAATCAGTTATCAATTTCAAATTTAACACACTTTTTCAAAATGCTTCATCATTAAAATTGGGTGGAATCTTATTAAATAAAAATTCTCTTCAATAAGCTTCTGGAAATGTGATTTTTATTGTCATCATATAAATATTGTTTATCAATAGGATTATTGATGCAATCACAACAATTATTGCGATTACTTTTTTTGTTATTGGCATTCATTGTGGTTTTGCATTATATGGATAAAATCTCGGATCTCTAGATGGAGGTATCGGCATTTCACCAATCCCTTGACCTTGATATTGTGGTCCACCAAATCCACCAAAGAAACCTTGACCTTGACCTTGATTGGTGTTTTGATTGTTCTTCTTAGGTTCTTCTTGTTGTTTTTTAGCAGCCTCTTCAGCTTGTTTGTTTTTTTCTTCTTCAGCTTTTTGAGTTTTTTCTAAATCTTTGTATTTAGATTTAATTGCTTCATTCATGATGGCTGAATATAAAATATCTTCTTCAGTTATTTTAAGTGTTTCATTAACTAATTCGTTTCTGCCAACTTCAAATTGTTTGATTGTTTCTGATAAAAATGATGAATATTCTGCATAAATTTCATCAATTGTTTTTTCATTTTTTTCAAATCTTTGTTTTGATTCAGTAATCTTGACAATTGCCTTAGCAAAAGTTTGAGCTAATTGAACATCATCCATATTAACATCAAAATCTTTTTCCAAAGTTAACATGTTGTTAATTTGAGCAACAAAATCATTGCGAAAATTAGCTTTATCAAAAATTTCAAAACGTAGTTTTTCATTTTTGATAATGTTTAGTGAAAGATAAACTAGACTTTTATAAACTTTTTTAGCGTCTATCATTGGACCTCCCCTGATCTCATAATCTTAATCAACTCATATTCTGGAATAATCAGTGTATCTGCTTGTCCAGTAACAATTCGTTTAATAAGATTGTACAACATTTTTATTTTATCATTTAATTGATTGATTGAGTTTTTCTTTATCATTAATAACATTTTTAATCGATATGGATTAATTTCAAGTTTTCCAGCAATTTCAGCATTGGAATAACCTTTTTGGTCAAGGATCAAAGCGTCTCTTAAAATACTTAAATTATTTCCCATTAACGCGAATAGCCCAATGTTATCAGCGTTAAAAAGTTTATAGTTTTGATATTGGACAATGAAGTTATTGATATTGCTTGATAAAAAATCATTTACCAATTGAAAAATATCATGTTCATAATAATTCGTCGTGTTTTTTTGAGCATCTTCAAGTGTCAGATTTGTGGTTGATAATTTTAAGAGCTTGGTAATTTCTGAATTAATGATTTGCATTTCATTTGGTAATAATTCAACTAAAAAGTCAATTGCCTGATTTTCAATCGTTTTGTTTTTTCTAACAAAACTTTGATTGATGTAATTTTTGATTTGTTGTTCATTTAATTTTGCAACATATTCAACATTAGCATTTTTTGTCAGCCAATTTGTAATTGCTGATTTATTAGAAATTTTATTACTTTCAACTGTAAAAATTAAGATGTTATTTTCATTAAATCCTTGAGCCAAAACTTCTAAAAAAGTTTTGGCTAAAAAAGTTTTGTGAAGGGGTTTTTTGGCATCAGTTGTAAACCAAGCATCTTCTAAAATAATGATTTTTTGCTCAGTAAAAAAAGAGTATGAACGAAGCGCATTGATAATTTCTTCCATCGAATTTTCTACAAAAGAGTAAGATTCAATTTCAACATTTTCAACAGTTATTGTTTTAATGATTTTTTGCGTTTGTTTTTTTAATAAAAAGTTATCATCTGAATAAATAAAATACATTTTTTGCCCTCTTTTCATATCTATTTTAACAAATAAGTCGCAATGAATTAAGAATTAGCAAAACTTGTTAATTTTTCTTATTTACTTATGTGTTTTTTTGATATAATCTATTTTGTGTTAGCAATCATAACATTAAAATAAGGAGAAATATGGCAAATATTAAATCGCAAGAAAAAAGAATTAAGACTAATGAAAAATCACGTTTAGCTAATAAATCTTTAAGATCTGAAGTAAAAACAGCAATTAAAAAAGCTATGATTGCAAAATCTGAAAATGCTGCAAACAAAGATGAATTAATTAAAGATGCAGTTTCATTAATTGACAAAGGTTATTCAAAAGGAATCTTTAAAACTAATAAAGCGGCTCGTGAAAAATCACGCTTAATGAGTGTTTAATTTAAATTAAAACAATAAGAAATCTACAAGAAATTGTAGATTTTTTATTGTCAATTATAGAAAGTATCTTTGCTTAAATTGAAAGTTCAATTATTATTTTTACCAGTTATTTTGTAAGGTAATTTAAACTCATTTAATTTATCAATTGTTACTTGATCTGGGAAATGATGATTATTTTTTAACCCAGCACTAATTCAAGTCATTCGAGGATTAACTAGTAATAAAAATTCTTCACTGCTACTAGTTTTGCTTCCGTGATGTCCCAGTTGGAAAAGGTCAATAAACGTGTTTTGAATTAAATATGTAAATGTTGGATTTTTCAACATTTCGCCTTCTCCTTTTTTTGTCAAATCACCAACAAACAAAAAGTTTTTTTCAATTGCTTTAACTAAAATAACTAATGAATTATCATTTTCATCTTCCATTTTATTTAAATGCCATAACCAAATTTTTACCCCTTTAATCTCAATGTAGTTTTGCTCAGTATTGTTTTTGATCACTTCATGAACATTTAAATTGGATTGAATAGCTTCTAAACTATTGTAATGATCATCGTGATTATGCGAGATAAATGCAATGTCAACATGATTAATTCCGATTTTCATCAAATAATCACTCATACTACTTTTATTAAACCCAGGACCTGTTCCAGCATCAAAAATTAAAACCAGATTTTTTCATTTATTGATATAAACAAAACTAGATCCATTACCAATATTCAACATTGTCAAAGTTTCATTTGACAAAAATATTTTCGTCCAAAATAAAAATAGTAAAGTTACAACGATTCAAATAAATCAACAAGTTTTCATTTTCATGTGTTTTGACCATAAATAAAATGCCAGATAATATGCCACAAGCATCAAGAATGGGGGTTGACCAAAATTTCAAATTAAATTTATTTTGCTCAATAATTCAACCAGCGAATTAAACGAATTCGTCAAAAATGTAAAAACAACTTCGATATTGGGAATTCATCAAAAAAGAAATGAGAACAAATACAAAAACGAGATAACTGGTTGAATTATTATGGTTTGGATTGGGGCTGTAAAATTTCAACGCCAATCCATAAAAATTTGAATTGGAATAAAGATCAATAATGGTTTGATGATTTGAATGATTGTTTTTCTTCAACCAATATGATTTTGAATTGGGTTCAAAAATAACATTACCACAACCAAAAAAGGCAAAGCATTTGAACTAAAAAAATTAGGTTGTACAAGCACTAAAGACAATAATGTTAGAACATTTCGTGCTGTTTTATGTGGACTGATTTTTGTAATGACAAAAAGATTTAAAATAATATAACCAAAAATAATTCTTGTTGTGACTAATGGAAAATCAATCATTCATAAGTACAAGATTAAGCAAAGGTGAATTGGAATTTTAAACTGTGGATTAATTTTAAACTTGAAAAATATGCGATTGATCACAAATGAAAAAACATACATGTTGATCCCACTAAAATTCAACAAATAAGCTAAACTCATTTTTTGTAATTCACCTTTTGCTTCATGGAGTTCTGTGTTTTTTTGAAAAACCAACTTTAAAATTAATTCATTATGAATATTGTTATAAATGAATTTATTGATTAAATATTTTAAATTATTATCTTCAATACTTACAATATTTTTGATTTTAATTGCTTTAAAAACATTTTGGTTTTGAAGATATTTATTAAAATCAAAATCATAACTATTATTTGTTGGTTTTAATTCTTGAACCACCCCATCAATGCGAAGAGTTTGACCAACAATATATTTATGATCCATCATCGGGATATAAAATTTGTTGAAATTATATTCACCAATCACATAATTTTGCGAGGTTTTAACAACCTGAAAATTTGTTTGATGAAACTCATAGTCTAAATTAAATTTACTTTTCAAAATAAAAAAATAAAGTAAATAAACGATTATAACAATGACAAAAACTACCCCTAAAAACCATCTTTGTCGCACTTTGAGACTGACATAAAATAGTTGCAAACTTAAACAGACACCAAAAAAGATATATAAATTATTCGCAAAAAAATACAAAGTGGCGACACTTGAAATAAATAAAATCACAAATGGATCAATCGCTCTAATCCTTTGCGGTATTTTTAATTGTTGTAACTTGATTTTGATGTTCACTTTTATTTTTCAATGAAAAAGCGAGTGCACCAGCAAGTAAACCGATAAATATAATAAAAATAACAACTGCCTTTTTCATAATCCTCCTATATAGGATTAGAAAAAAAGTTGTTAAATGTTACATATTTTTTAATTTATTTTTAATTGAGGCTAATTGTTCTTGATAATTTGCATACTTTGCTTTTTCAGCATCAACTTTTTCAACACTTGCTTTGGCAATGAAATTTTGATTATTTAACATTGCTTCACTACGTTTGATTTCTTGCTGTAATTCTTGCATTTTGTCTTTTAAACCTTGAATTAAATCATCTTGATTGATAAATTGTTTGGTTTGAATTTCTAAAAAGTATTCTTCAATTGAAATTGAACTAATGTTTGAATCATTAATCTTTTCGAGATGAATTTGAGCATTGACAAAAACTTTTAATGATTGATTCATCACGTTTAAATATTGTTCAAAAAGTTTTTGATGTTCTTGATTTAAATTGTTTAAATAGAAATTCAAAGGAATGGCATTTTTGATATTATTGGTATTTCTAAATTCGCGAATCACAGTAATCAGATTAATCATGACATTAATATAATCTGTATTGTAATCAAAACTTTGAATTATTCATTCTTCGTTCATGATTGAATCTTTTAAATTTAAATATTGATAAATTTCTTCAGTGATAAATGGTGCATACGGATGCAACATGATCAAAATATTTTTTAAAACATAAAACAAAACTTGTTTTGTTTGGTCAACAATTTCAGGATTTGATGCATTCAAATTAACTTTGGCAAATTCGATATATCAACTACAATATTTTGACCAAACAAAATCATAAATTTCTTTTCCAGCCAATCCAAATTCATATTTATCGATTAATGTTTTGACATTATTCATGGTTTTAGTTAATTCGGTTAAAATTCAAAGATCAATTGTATTTTCATGATGCTTTGAAAAAATTAATTGGTCATTAACTTTGAAATGCTCATCAAGATTAATCAAAACATAACGACTAGCATTTCAAAGTTTGTTCATAAAATTTCAAGCATGACGAATTTTTTCTTCACTATATTTAATGTCAAAACCAGGAGTGGAATTAGTTAATAAGAAAAATCTTAATGAATCAACTCCATATTGTTCAATCACATCCATTGGATCGATTCCATTTCCCAATGATTTGGACATTTTATTGCCGAATTCATCGCGCACTAACCCATGAATTAAAACATCATTAAATGGTTTTTGCTTTGTAAAATGTTGGCCTTGAAATATCATTCTGGCAACTCAAAAGAAAATAATATCATATCCTGTTACCAAAACATTTGTTGGATAGTATCTCTCGAATCACTCACCTGGAGTTTCTTTTGTTCATAATAAAGTTGCAAAAGGTCATAATCCAGAACTAAATCATGTATCTAAAACATCTTCATCTTGGCTTCAATTTTCAGCATCAACCGGAGCATTCATTCCGACATGAATCTTGCTTGGATCATTTTTATTGTATCAAGCAGGAATTTGATGCCCTCATCATAATTGTCGCGAAATAGTTCAATCAAAACTGTTTTCCATTCACTGTTTTAATGTTTGATTAAAACGTGAAGGGAAAAAATTAATTGCCTCATCACTATTTTGTAAAGCTAAAACTTGTTGAGAAAAATAATCCATTTTAACAAATCATTGATTTGATAAATATGGCTCAACAATTGCATTTGTGCGTTCAGAATAACCGACTTGATGAGTGATTTCTTCGATTTTAATTAAAGTATTTGCTTTGATTGCATTTTGAATAATCAATTCTCGAGCATCGAAACGGTCTAAACCTTGATAAATTTCTCCACCCATCGCATTAACTGTTCCATCTTCATTTAAACATATTGGTTTGGCTAAATTATGGCGCACACCGATTTCAAAATCATTTAAATCATGAGCTGGAGTACATTTCATGACTCCAGTTCCAAAATCCATCTCCACATAGTCATCAGCAATGACCGGGATTTGATGTTGATTGACCGGATTAATCACCGTTTTACCGATGTATTTTGTATAACGTTCATCTTTTGGGTTCACAACCACACATTGGTCAGCAAACATCGTTTCTGGTCTAGTTGTGGCGATTTCTAAAACTTCGTCACTACCAACAAGTTGGTATTTAAAATGATACATTTTACCAACAGTTTCACGATAAATTACTTCGATATTTGAAATCGCTGATTTTTGCACAGGATCTCAATTGACAATTCTTTTTCCTCGATAAATTAATCCTTTTTCGTACATTTCCACAAAGACAAATTTAACTAATTCATTAACTTGCGGATTTAGAGTAAAGTTTTCCATTGAATAATCTAAACTTAACCCCATTTTGGCTCATTGTTCGTGAATAGTTTGCGAATATTTTTCTTTTCATTTTCAAACTTCTTTTAAAAATGCTTCTCTTCCAAAATCAAAACGATTTTTCCCAGTTGCTTCTTTCAACATTGCTTCAACTTTGGTTTGAGTCGCAATTCCAGCATGATCAGTTCCAGGAATGAATAAAGTATCAAAACCATTTAATTTTTTAAAACGAATAATTGCATCTTGTAAACTACCATCTCAAGCATGACCCAAATGTAACTTACCAGTGACATTTGGGGGTGGAAGCACAATACAAAAAGGTGGTTTTTTAGAGCTGACATCAGCTCTAAATAAACCTTTTTTGTTTCAATTTTCATATTTATCAGCTTCCACTGGAAGATGATTATATTTGGTTTCTAATTCTTTTTTCATTATTGTCCTTTCAAAAAATGTTTATCCTTATAAAGTCTTTTATAAGGATAAGTCAACTTGTGATTTTTGTCTCTTTTTATTATAAAACATCTCAGCAAATATCACCAATAAAAATGGAGCCCAAGCTCCATAAATTAATTATTTAATTGCTTCTCGAGCTTTAATTAAAGTTGCTTTTAAAGTCGCGACTGAGGCATCAAATTGTTTTTGTTCAACTTGAGTTAATTCTCATTCAATAATTTGTTCAATTCCATTGGCCCCAATGATTGCGGGAACTCCAGTATAAACATCATTGTTGTGATATTCACCATTCAATTTAGCCCCAACCATCAATGCTTCTTTTTCATCTCTTAAAATCACGCGACACATTCTTGTCAGCACGGCTCCGATTCCATAAAATGTGGCACGTTTTAATTCAATGATTTTTGATGCCATATGAACTGCTTGATCACGAATTTCATCCAATTCTTTTTGAGTGATTTTCCCATCTTTGATATATTTCGAAATTGGTTGACCCATAACCACAGCATGTGATCAAACAGCAACTGCTGAATCTCCATGTTCACCTGCTAAATATGCATCAACAGATTGAGCACCAACATTTAATTTATCAGCAATCAATCTTTTTAAACGCGCTGAGTCTAAAGTTGTTCCTGATCCAATCACTTTATTTTGGTCAAATCCAGTTACTTCTTGATAAACTGATGTTAAAACATCAACTGGATTTGAAGCGATGATTGTAATTCCATCAAATCCAGATTTGACAATTTCTTCAGCAATTGTTTTCATGATCACAGCATTTCCAGCAACCATGTCTAATCTAGTTTCTCCTGGTTTTTGTGGTCTCCCAGCTGTGATCACAATGATGTCAGCATCTTTGCAATCTGCATAATCCCCAGCTTTAATTGTAGTGGCTGGAAATGGTAAAACTGACATTGTGTCAGATAAGTCAATTGCATTTCCTTCAGCTGCTTGTGGGAATGCATCGATTAAAACATAATCACTTGCTAGTCCTTGATTTATTGCAGCATACAGAAATGAAGTTCCAACCGCTCCTGCTCCGATTAAAACTACTTTGTTTGGTGTTTTCTTCATATAATATTCTCTTTTCGATAATTATTATAACTCTTGTTTTCACCAATAATTACGAAAATCTTTTTTAAATTTAAAAAAATATCTATTCGCCTTCTTTACGATTATTTTCATCTGTAAATGGATTTTTATTATTTTTTTTCAAGAAGATTTCAGCTTCTTTTGTGCGATGATTATAAGTTTCATTTGATAAATTTTCGTTGGAAATGATGTCTTTTTTCTTGCGTTTTTTTTGTTCTTGAAGCATTTGATATTCTTGTTGATTAAAAAAACTATGTTCATTAATGCGGGACATCATTTCCAAAATTGAGGCTAAAACAAAAAAGATAATCATGATAATTCCCATCACAATTAAAATAATTTTTAGGTTTAAAATTGAAATTTTATCATGCGCTAAAATGACCATCAAATTGATGATTGCAAATAGTCAACCAAGTGAATAACTAATCATTGCCAAAGATCATTTTAGCAAATCTTTTTTAGTATGTTCGTATTGACTTTGATGCATGAATTTAAAACGTAAGTAAAAATAAAGAGCCAAACTAATTAAGGTGATAAATGCAAATGCACTTCCAATGGCAATTAAAACTATTCAACTAAGACTATTTTTAAAAACACCAATAATCAGTAAAACAAATCAAATGCTTAAAAGCGTTGATGAAATGGTTGCTAAATATTTTAGTCTTGTATAAAACTTAGGATTATTATTTTTCATAAACTATTTTCCCTTCTGCGATTGTCATTTCCACATTCAAATCATGATCTAAGACAACAAGATCTGCTAATTTATTTGGTGCCAATGATCCTGTTTGATCAAAAATATTTAATTGTTTTGCAATATTGATTGATGTCATTTTGATCAATTCATTCATTGAAGCATTGGTGTATTTTTTCATCGTTCTGACATTGTGATCATAAGTGGCTCCCGCTCCAGCCAAAACTCCATTGGATTTTAAACATACTTTCATTCCAGTTTTAATAACTGGTAATTGACCTAAGAAATATTCACCATCAGCCAAGCCTTTAGCATTCATTGCATCAGTGATAATGCAAATATTTTCAGCACCCTTAACTTGATAAATAAATCTTAAAATTTCGGGTTGTAAATGAATGCCGTCACTGATCACTTCGACCAAAACATCTCTGTGATTGATTGCTCCAACAACCAATCCAGGTCTTTGATGTTCAATCCCACTCATTCCATTAAATAAATGTGTGACATGTTTGGCACCTAATAAATAATCTTTTTCAAATTCTGATGCAAGCATATTGGTGTGACCAATTGAAGGTTCAATTTTGTTTTCGATTAAAAATTTGGTAAAACTTCCATCTTGTAAATCTCCAGCATATGTCATCATTTTCAAATGATGATTTGATCACTCGATCACTTGATTGGTTAATTCAATATTTGGTTTGATGAGTAATTTTTCATCATGAGCACCTTTTTTTTCAACTGCAATAAAAGGTCCTTCCATATGTGCTCCAAGACAAATTGAACCTTCGCGTTTGGTGTTCATATAAACACCAAACGCTTTAAAATTTTTCTCCATTGTCACAACATCAGTTGTGACACTAGCTTGTAAATATTTAGTAATTCCTTCTTGTCCAACAGCTTTGGCAAAAGTTTGAAAACGATCTTGATCACCGGTTTCGAAATCAACTCCATATCCACCATGAACATGACAATCAATAAAACCAGGTAAGATTCATTTACCTTTTAAATCAATTCCATCTTCAACTACACTTCCTTGACCAATCGCTTTGATTTTGTTATCGTGAATAATTAAATAACCATTTTCCAGAATTTCATCTTCAAGCACTATTTTTGCATTTTTTAAAATCATATGTTTGTCTTCTTTTCTAAATTAATTTTATACCTTAAATTATTTGTTGTTTCAATTTATCGATGATTGTGGTTTTTCGACTTCTGGCTTGAGTTTTAATTGCTTGAATTAAAGTGTTGAAATTACCAACAATCATAATTTTTTCTTTTGCCCGAGTAATCGCTGTATAAATTAATTTTTGATTCAAAAACATTGAACTAGCATGACCTGGTTCAATCACAAGGACCACTCGATTATATTCACTTCCTTGGGTTTTGTGCACACTTGCAGCATAAGCCAGAGAAACATCGTTAAAATTTTCTGGTTTAAGTGTGATAATTTTACCATTGTCAAATTTAACATCAGCATGAATAAATTTTTTATGCTCCATTTTTAAATTTTGAATAATTCCAATTTCACCATTTGTTAAATCCATTGTTGATTCATTTTTCAAATACATAATTTTATCGTTTTTGGCAAAACGATAACGATTACGATCATACACCTCTTTTGATTGAGTAATGTTTTTATTAAAGCTTGCTTGAATAAAAGTGTTTAAATTTTCAATTCCCATATTTCCACCATACATCGGGGCAATAACTTGATAATCAAAAGGTGAATGCTTAATATTTTCTAATTGATATTGATAATCAACTTGAATATTTTTTAACATTTTTTCAACATTACTATCAAAAAGAGTTTCGATTTCTCTATGCCCTTCTCAATCAAATTCATCAATGGTGTTGGTTTCAATCGCTTTGGCCAAAGCAATGATTCCATTGCCTTCTTTTTGACGATGAATTTGATTTAATTTGACTTTTTTGAAAACATTTGAACGAATTAAATCTTCAAAAATGTTTCCATAACTAACTGATGGTAATTGATTATAATCCCCAACTAAAACGATTTTTTTTAACTCGCCTTTGGCATTTAATAAATTTGCAAATAAATGATTATCAACCATTGAAATTTCATCGATGATAATCAAATCATAAGTTAAGGGATTGTCTTTGTTTTTTCTGAAATTATCTTTTTCATCAGCTTCTAATAATTTATGAATTGTTCCGGGAATTGCTAATTTTAATGTTTCTTTCAATCTCGCACTCGCCTTACCAGTTGGAGCGGCAATTGTATAATTTGTCTTGCGATAAATTTTTTCATACAACTTGATCATCCCTTGAATCAAACGTGTTTTCCCAGTTCCAGGACCACCAGTAATTAAGGTCACCGGATTTTGAATAAAAATTGTTAAGGCTTTGATTTGATCATCATCATATTTGAAATTTAAAATTCCAGTTTCAAAAGCAATCTCTTTTTCGATGGCCTTTATTTCTTTTTCATAATCTGGTTTTAATTTGGTTGTCGTTTTTTGTTTCAAGATTTCAATCAGTGAATCAACAATGACTTGTTCATCTTCTCAAGCTTCGCTTGAGTAAAATTTTTCACCATCAATATAGACTAAATTATTTTCACAAGCATAAGTTAATCCTTGTTCATATTCTTCTTCAGTTAGTGCTAAATCCTTGATTGTTTTTCGCTTGATAATTCCAAATGAGGTATATGTATCACCACTATTAAAAGCGATATCAACGGCATTTTTTTGAATTCAATAACCAATTCTTTCGCTGGATTTCACATCTAAACCAAAATGCACCGCCACCTTATCAACTTCGTTGAAAGGTTTAATTTTGTGTCTTTGAGCAAAACTAAAAAAATGATTTTCAAAAACAACGTTTGCTTCTCGTTCTGACTCACACAAAATTTTGACTGAATTATAAATATCAATTTTCAACCCATTTTCATAAAATAAAATTTGTAAATGATTTTCTTGATCCATCATTTTTAATTGCGTTTCAATGATCATTGCTAAATGTTTTGGTAAATCTTTGACACTATAAAGTGCTTGATAATTTTCTTTAATTTTAGCAATGGTGTTTTCATTAAAGTGTTCAACAATTAATTTGGCGTATTTTTTTCCAACTCCTGGAAAATTATTTCCAGATAAAAAATTAATCACGGCTTCTGGGGAATTAACTGGAGCTGGTTTAAAATTCATCACATTAAAACTCTTCCCATAAACAGCGTGTTCTTCAATTGTGCCTTGAATTTCATAAAGCATTTTTATTTTCATACTTGAAATTGAACCTTTGATTTTGATTTGCATTTTAGCATTATTTTCCATGCAAAAAAGCGCCATTGCTCAACCGTTATCTTTTTTAGTTAATATTTTAGTAATATAACCACGTATAATTTTGTGTTCCATCTTAAATATTTTACTAGATATCCATTTGGAATAAAAAAATAAATTTTGTTTGTGCTGACAAACAAAATTTATTGCAAATTTATTTTATTTCAAACTTGCTTTCAAGCAAGCAAAAACGCGATTATCTCGCGTTTAAGTTTTCTTGTTGTTTATGTGCTAATCTCTCATATTTCAACATATGAACGCCATCTTTTGCTCAGATACCTCTCATTGTTGCAATAGTGATTTGGAAAATATATGTGACATACAATAAAGTCATTGATAATCTTGCTAAAGCTGCAAAGATTGCGAAAACTTTTCAAGCTCCGCTGTTGTTGCTTGCTGCATAAAAGATATCCATAATTGCCCCAATCAAACGAATGATTGCCATAATCAGAACTCCGATTAATTCTAAAGTAATGATTACAAGTCAAACAATTGAAATTCCATTCATAATTTTAGCTTTTGCTGAATCATGATCGTTAAATTCTTGTTGAGTGTTTTTTGGTAAAAAGAAAATTGATGTAATTAAACCAATCACAAACATTAAACCTAAGAAAATCATCAAGATTAATGGTCCAACTCCGACAACTGTTTTATTGAAAATGTCAGCAAAAGCAATTTTTGAAGCCCCTGTCATTGTAAAAATAAAGAAACTTCCAATCGCAATCACAGAACCAATTAAAGCAATTGGTCCCATGACTTTGGCGATTGTGTAACGTGGGTTAATTGATGATTTTACCTCTTCGTTTGGCATTGATGCCATGATGAAGGGTGTGAAAATTCCACCCAATGATAAACTTAGTGCTGAAATAATAAATCTGTTGTCTGAAATTACTTCATCAGTGTTATTCTTAACAAAGATGATGATTCAAACTCCAGCATAAATTGATTTTCATGCAAAATAAGTGATGATAGCTAATCCTATCCCTGATGTTACGACATAACTGGGTGTTGAATTGGTGTGTTTATTGAAAAAATAAAACGCCATTCCAAACATCATCACAGCCATGAAGATACCAAGATATTGGGCAATATATATAAAACCCCTTGGTACTCTACTATAATTGTTCATTAAAATTCACGTGCTCCTTTTTTAATTTGCTCTTCTAATGTTAATGCTGCCTCACTTGGACTCATTTGATTTAAAGGTGGAAGTTTTGTGCCTGCTAATAAGATTGGTGTATTTACCTTAGCTCCGACAAATTCTCATGTCCCTTTTAAATTTTCAGTATGATTACCTCATGTATATCATCCAAATGGTGCGCCTTGAGTCGTGATTATTTGCACTTTTAAATGCGGTAATAATCCAATCGCCTCTCCTTTTTTTGAATATTTATAAGAAAATGTTTCATTCGCTAACAAAACATGATCCAAATAATTTTTCATTAATCCGGAGATGTTAAAATTGTTCATTGGTGAAGTGACCACAACCTTATCAACATCTTTTAATTGTTGAATATATTTGTGGGCATCTTCCTGGTTCCAATATGTTACAGCATTCGCCGTCGTTAACGTGATGCCAGCCATTTTCTCATTATTTAAGTTTAAATAAATAACTTCATCATGTGGATTAAGTTCTTGATAATATTTTAAAAATAAATCAGTTAATCCTTTTGTGTATGATTTTTCACAAGGAGTTGATGAAGCATTGATTACTAATAATTTACTCACTTTCTTTACCTCCTTCTTAATATTCTAACAAGAAAAAAAGAAAAAAGATTTTACTCATCAAATAAATCGTCAAAATCTAATTGAATGCTTTTATCGTCCTTTTTCTTGTTTTCTGCGACTTTTTTCTTTTTTTCTTGGTCTTTTTTCGGTTTTTGAATCGGAGTTGAAAAATTTCCAAGCACCGAACTAATGTTGCCAAGCATATTTGATAAGCTTGGCATTTCAGCATTTAATTTTGCTTCTGCATCTTTTTTCTCATTTTTCGAAACAATAACTTTTGCGCTGACCTGTCCGCGATTTGCATCGCGGGTTTCCTTATTTTTTGCCATCTTGTCAGCTTTGGAAATATAAATTTCACCATCTGCCACGATTGATGATTCTGGGGCAATATCCCCGTTAATAACAATAAAATCTTTTTCTAAACTTGCATTATTTATGTCTTTAATGCCTGAATCATGTGTCTCGTTGCCAATATTTTGTCTGCGTAATCCGTTGATGATCAATTCTTGATATTCATCATTGCCATCTAAAACATGCACAATATCATTGTTGTCAACAACAAAACCAAATAGCACATCTTCTTTACCGCGTTTACGTTCTGGGAATAATCTCACCCCTCGTTTTGGTCGGACAAAAATTGGAATTTCATTTTGATCAAGACGTTTATAATTATCTTTACTTGTTAATAACATGATGTCGTCATCATCTTCTAAAGGCTTGCTGGCAATAATTAAATCATCTTTAAGATTAGCAGTTTTAACTCCTTTGGAAGTGGTTCCCTGAACTGGAATATCTTCAATGTTGTATCTCACTCCATATCCATTTTGGGTGATCACAACAACCCTTCTTGTTTTGGAAGTGACTAAGCTTGCACTCACAATTCGATCATCATCTGTTAGTTTCATTAACTTAAATGCACGTGTAAAAATCTTGGTTTCTAAATCATAAATTGGAGTTCTTTTAATTAAACCATTTTTACTTGCTAACAAAATTTGTTGGGTTGCTTGTTCAAAATCAGAAACGATGAATGCGGAAATAATTTCTTCATTTCCATCCATTGTGGCCAAGGCATTAATATGCACACCCATCTCTTTTCATTTACTCATTCCAACTTTATATAACGGGATTGAATAGTAAGTTCCGACATTTGAAATCAATAACAAATGGTTTAAATTTGAAACTTCTGCATGTGTGATTCACATATCATTTGGTTTTCGACCGAAAGTGTTAATTTCATTTTTAGCGACAAGATTTGGTTCAATCGCTTTGATGTATCCATCTTTGGAAACCCAAAGATGGAATTTTTTTTCAACTAAAGTGTCTTTGAATTCAACTTCTAAATTTTCGACTAATTCTGTCATTTCAGTTCTTCTGGCAATCGCATATTCTTTTTTAACTTCTTTTAAATCACTAATAATTTCTTTATTTAATTCTTCTTCATGTTTTAAAACAAGTTTTAAATGCGCAATTTGGGCAGTTAAACTGGCATTTTCTTCAGTTAATTTAACAACGTCCGTTGAAGTTAAACGATATAAACGCATATCAACAATCGCTGTTGCTTGGGCTTCGGTAAAGCCAAATGGGGCAGCAACTAAATTTTCAATTGCATTAGCACGATTAGTTGAAGCGCGAATAATTGCAATCACTTGGTCTAAAACTGACATTGCTTTAATTAATCCATCAACAATTTCAATGCGTTTTTCAGCTTTATTTAAATTGAATTGTGATTTAAGTGTAAAAACTTGTTTGTAATGATTAATGTATGCTTGCAGCATCGGAATAATCCCTAATTGTTTTGGTTGTTTATCAACAATTACAACGTTGTTGTAATTGTAAGAAATTGAAAGGGGAGTGTTTTTAAATAAAAATTTACGCACAGTTGTTAAGTTGGCATTATCTTCTAATTCAATCACAATTCGTAAACCTTCACGATCAGTTTCGTCGCGAATTTCTTGAATTCCTAAACCTTGATTGTTGTCAATCACATCCCCAATTTTGCGCACAAGTTCTTGTTTGACAACTTCATATGGGATTTCATCAATGACAATATTACCATTCTCTTCATGTCATTTTGAGTTGATAACAACTTTTCCTTTACCGGTGATAAAAGCATCACGAATTCCGTCCATTCCTTGGACAATTCCTCCGGTTGGAAAATCTGGACCTTTAACAATTCCTAGAATTGTGTCAATTCTAGCACCTGGAGTTTTAATTAAAGCAATTGTTGCATCAATAATTTCTCCAAGATTGTGTGGAGGCATGTTGGTGGCATAACCGGCTGCAATTCCAGTTGCTCCATTGGTTAAAACGTTGGGAAAATAAGCTGGAAGCACAGTTGGTTCTTTTTCACTATCATCAAAATTGGGGGCAAAAACAACAGTGTTTTTGTCCAAATCTTGTAATAATAAACTGGCAATTTTGGCCAAGCGAGCTTCAGTATAACGCATGGCTGCTGCCTCGTCACCATCAATTGAACCATTATTTCCTTGCATGTCAATCAACGGCATATTTAATTTTCAACTTTGACTCATTCGAACCATTGCGTCATAAATACTTGTATCCCCATGAGGATGGTATTTACCAATTACTTCCCCAACAACACGCGCAGATTTTTTATGTGCTTTTTCAAATCAAAGCCCTAAATCTCCCATTGCATATAAAATTCGGCGTTGAACTGGTTTTAAACCATCTCGCACATCAGGGAGCGCTCTTTCTTGGATAATATATTTTGCATAACGACCAAAACGATCACCCATTATGTCTTCTAATGGAAGACTGATGATTCCTTTTTCGTTTTCAACTTGTGAATTATCAATTCCTTTTTTAGCCACAATAACCCCCTATTCTATTTCTTGTTCAGCAAACAAGCCTTTTTGCTCATCTTCTAATGTGAATTGAACATTCACGTCAATTCAATCTTTACGTTTTTCAGCATCATCACCCATTAAAATTTTAAAGGCGTTTTCAGCTGCTAATGCATCTTCAATGGTGACTAAAATTAATTTACGACGTGCTGGATCCATCGTTGTTTCTCATAATTGATCAGCGTTCATTTCTCCCAATCCTTTGTAACGTTGGATATCAAATTTCTTTTTACTTTCTTTCATGATGTTTGCCAATTCAATTTCATCTCAAACATATTGGAATTTTTTATCTGTATATGTCAATTTATATAATGGTGGTAAAGCCAAAAATACATGTTTTGCCAAAATCAATTCTTTCATATAGCGGAAAAAGAAAGTTAATAATAAAGTCTGAATATGTGCCCCATCAGTATCAGCATCAGTCATAATAATAACTTTGCCATAATTGGCATCTTTGACATCAAAATCAGAACCAATTCCAGCTCCAATTGCATTAATGATCGTATTAATTTCTTCATTTTTCATTAAATCAACTAATTTAGCTTTTTCAGAGTTGATGACTTTACCTCTTAGTGGTAAAATTGCTTGAAAACTACGATCACGTCCAGATTTAGCACTTCCTCCAGCTGAATTACCTTCAACTAAATAAAGTTCATTCATTTCACGTTTACGACCTTGAGCTGGAGTTAGTTTGCCTAACATTTTGTTTCTCGAAGTATTTTTTCCTTTAGCATCTCGCACTGCTTGACGAGCTTTTCGGGCTTCATCTCTTGCTTTACGTGTGATTAAGGCTTTTTCAATAATTTTAGTTGCTTGAATTTTGTTTTCTTGTAATCAAAAATTCATGTAATTAAAAGTGGTTGATTCTGTGGCCCCTTTTGCTTCAATCGTTCCAAGTTTTGATTTGGTTTGACCTTCATATTGAATTAAATTTTCCGGAATTTTAACTGTGACAATGGCTGTTAATCCTTCACGTAAATCATTTGAATCCAATCTCGGATCTTTGTCTTTTAAAATTTTTGAAGCTTTGGCATAATCATTGATTGCGCGAACCAAACCTGATTTAAAACCAGTAATATGTGCTCCACCTTCACTAGTTTTAACGTTATTGGCAAAACCTAAAATTGTTTCATTATAATCTTCAGTATATTTTAAAGCGATTTCAACTTCGATTTTTGAGTTAGTTCCTTCAATTTTAATTGTGTCGGTGATCGGGGTGAATTCTTCTGTTAAATCTTTAATAAATTCATGTAATCCATTTTCAAAAATGTATTCAATTTTTTTCTCAGTTTGAGCATCTGTTAAGGTGATTTTTAAATTTGAATTTAAAAAAGCAGATTCTTTTAAACGTTCACTAATCGTTGAAAAATTGAATTTGGTTACAGGAAAAATTTTGGGATCTGGTAAAAAATTCACAACTGTTCCAGTTTTATATGTATTCCCAATTTCAATTAATGGGGTTTTTAATTTCCCACCATTTTCAAATTCTAATTCGTGAATTTTTTTATCACGATAAATTGTGACTTTAAATTTACTTGACAAAGCATTAACAACACTTGAACCAACCCCATGTAATCCTCCAGCAGTTTTATAACCTCCATCACCAAATTTTCCTCCAGCATGGAGAATGCTAAAAATTACTTCTGCTGCACTTTTCCCAGTTGCATGCATTCCAGTTGGAACTCCACGACCGTTGTCTGTGACTGTCACTGATCCATTTTTTTCTAAAACGACATCGATTTCACTAGCATGACCAGCTAGGGCTTCATCAATTGAGTTATCAACAATTTCTCAAACCAAATGATGAAGTCCACGAACATCTGTTGAACCAATATACATTCCGGGACGTTTTCGAACTGCTTCTAACCCCTCCAGAACTTGGATACTTTTTTCATCATAAGTGGTTGTAATTTTTGCCATAAATCTCCTTTTTAACATATTAATTATAGAGAATATTTCCCAAGTAAAAAAGGAAAAATCATTTTTATGATTTTTCCTTGGTTGATCGTTTTAAAATTTTATGTTTTTTCAACAACTTTTTTGGTTTTTTTAAATTGGAAAAAAACACTTGCAGTCATGACTGCTGCAACCCCAGAAATGACGATTCCAGAAACTAAAACAATTGTAATTGGAGAGTTAGGACCGAGGGTTTTATCACCGTCTGGTGGGGTTTTAATAAAATCCAACATTTTCAAAAGCGAATTTGTATCGTTGGCTGCTTTATCAATTCTGCTATAAATAACTGCAAACATAATTAGCAAAGCAACCGAAAAGATTAAACCAAAAACAGCCAAAAGATTTTGGTGTTTTTGACTAACACCATTTTTAACATTTAATTGACGATAGACTAAAACAGATAATGTGATCAGAATATTAAAAATCATAAAAATCATACTCAATCAAAGCACAACATGTAATCAACTTTGAGTATTCACTAAATTATAATCCATTCAATTTCATCAGCTTGCTCAAACATTGCCATTATCTGTTAAGAAATTTAGGTTTGTAAAACCATGAATCACTAAAACGATGAGAAAAGCAAAGACAATTAAAAACGAAAAACAAGAGAATAAATGAAAAAGATTATTTGAAAATTTTAAAGAACGCTTCATAAATATGACCTTCTTCTAGACTTTTTATTAAGTCATATTAATTTTATCAAAGCACAAAAACAATAAAATAGAAATTGCATTTTTTTTGTAAAAAATGCACTATTTTATTGTTAAATTATGGTTTTATTGATGAATTAATTCATTTTTTGAAGTTTTTATTTTGCTAAGATTTCTCGCACTTTTGTTGCAACAAGATCAATGGCAATCTCATTTCCGTCATGAAAAGGAATGATTATATCTGCTTGATTAATACTTGGTTCAACAAAAACATCATGCATCGGTTTAACTGTGGTTAAATATTGTTCAATCACATTGTCAAAAGTACGACCACGTTCTTTGATATCACGCTCTAATCTTCTGATTAAACGAATATCATCACTTGTTTTGATGAAAATTTTTAAATCTCCTAATTTCATAATTTCTTGAATTTGTAAAGCTAAAATTCCATCTAAAATTATGACATCAGCTGGAGCAAATTCTGTTCATTCTTTTTCACGAGAATGAGTGACAAAATTATATTGTGGCAGTTTAATTGCTTGGCGATTTTTTAGTTTGATTAAATCTTTACACAAAAGGTCAACATCAAAACTATTTGGGTGATCAAAGTTTAAGTTTTGTTTTTCTTGCAAAGTTAAATTTGAAAAATCCTTATAATAGTTATCCATTGATAAATAACTCACTGATTTATCTTTCAAAATTTGATTTGCAATTTTAGTAGCAACACTTGTTTTACCAGAAGCAGTTCCTCCAGCAATAATAATTAAAAATACAGGTTTATGGTTCATTGTTTTTTACTCCATATAGCATTATAAAACAAAAACCTAAAAAATCTAAAATTTCTTTGACATTTATTTATGTTTTATCGAGATCAAAATTATTCTCTGGAAAAAAACTTCCTTTTTAACAAGAAATGGAAGTTTTTTTCAATTAAAGAGATTTTTTAACAAGTGGATTTTCACATTTCAGACATTTTAATTCCATATCATGCTTGGAACTAAAATCATAAAAACACAAACCACATTCATATTTATATCTCTTTGGTTTTTCAGCAAGCATTTTTTCAATTTCAGCTTGTAAATCTGCATGATTATTAAGTCAATTGACATTTTTAAAAGCATTTATTTTTGTATGATCAATATCAAGGTCTTCAAAATATTTATTCAAATATTCAGACACATCGGTTGTATAACCGATATGTTTGATTATTGGGCTATGCACTTTTAAATGCACTTGTTCTGCATAATATTTAAATTTTCGATTATGTCTTCCATTCGATGAAGTATCTCGGACTTCGATTTGATGACAATATTGATGCACCATTTCGTGTAATAAAGTTGCTAAAGTTTACTTATAATCTTCATTAAAAGCAAGTCCCCAAATAATAATTTCGTGATATTCATGTTCATGATAAGTTCATAGTTTCCTCGGGGTAAAGTTCCCTCGAATAAAACTTCTTTGTCTATGGTTAGATGCAATAGAAATAATCGCATCTTCTTTTAACTCGTTGTTAAACAAATCTTTGTTCATTTTTTTATAAGCTTTATATAATTCTTTAATCACATAATCAGTTTGAATTGAGTTTTGTTCAATTATTTTATGCTTCTTATTTAAAATTAATGAATTGAGTTTTTACATAATAAGATAAGAGGTTTTTTGCCTCTATTAATTATCTTAATCCAAATAAATTCAAAAAATAAAACATTTTAAAAGGTTGATACTTTTATCTTACAAAAAACTTATAAAGCAGATTTTTAGTAAGAATTAAGCCTTAATAATGAATTATTCTAACTTTTTTGACAATATTTTAATCAATTATTAAAAACTTGCATTTAAATTGGGAACAAATGATGTGTTTAAAATATATAATAATATTTAAGATAAAAACTGTGAAGGGAGTTTAAAAATGAAAAAATTATTAATCTTATTAGGGAGTTTCGGAATGCTCGCAACAACAGCAACCTCTGTTGTTGCTTGCAATCCACAAGTTGAAACTTCAATTAAATATACTAAGCAAAAAACAATTGCACCAACAGGAAATACTTACTTTATGTTTGATAAATCCTTAATTAAAGATTATGACAAAGTTGATGTTGTGGAAGTTGATGAAAATGGGTGAGAAGCAATAAATACAGGATCTAATATGTTAACTCGAGTTTATTTGAACAATAAGTTTGATGAATCTAGTAATGAAATGATGTTCGTGGCTTCGGCAGGCAAGTCTGAAGGAAGAACATACGTTAAATTTAAAGGGGTTAACCGATACAATCCAGCCCGATATCCAGTTTTATTTGGACCATCTTTTGTTGTTGATATTGAAAAATTAGACATTAAAAGCATTAATGTAAATGCATATGTTGGTCAAACCGAACAAGTAATTAAAAATGAAATTGAACGTGTATTATCCGATGTCTCTGGAGCTTCAATAAAAGAAAATATCGACTATAAAATTAAATGACCTGATTCAATTATGAGTGTTGGTGCTGAAATAAAAATTGAAGCCGTGAAAGACATTAAAGCTCAAAAAGGTTCTGACAAAATTTATGGAAGTTTTATTTTTCAGATGAAAGAAGATACCAGAAAACCGATTAATAATTTAGCTTATAAAATATCAGCAAAAGTTGGTGAAAAAGTTGAAAGTGTTGAAAGTAGAATTCAAAACGAAATCAAGAAACTATCACCCAAAGCTAAACTCAATGAGGATTATTGAATCATTTTTAATAACAGCAACCAAAATGGTGTTATGATGTCTGGAAGTGTAGCGGTTCAAACACATCCAAATTCAATGAAAGTTAAAGGCGGTTTTGAGTTCATTGTTTTCAAAGCATAGACGAATAATTTAACCATCTATAAATATCCCCTCCCCCCCTTCTTTTTTTGCACAAAAGGGTTATTTTTTAATAGAAAAAAGCATCTTTAAATGGTGATTTAAAGATGCTTTAGTTATAGTATAGTTTTGAAATTTAAAATTATGCTGTTTTAATTTTTAATTTAGCCTTTCCTTCTTTAAGAATTGGTATTAATGAGACTTCTTCAAGAATTGGTTGTTGATATTCACCTTTATAAACTTCATTAATAATATTTGTGTAATTATTTTTTAAAGCTTTTAAGGTTTCATCATAATTTTGATTTTCAAAAGTTTTGTTAATTAAATTAATTGTTTGCTCATTAATTTTTACAATATTTTCATATTGTAATTTAGCTTGTTTTTCACATTCAGCAATTTTAGTTTTTAAAATTTGAATTTTATTTTCTAAAGTTGTAATTGCTTTTTGGCTTTTGTTAACTTCTTTTAATTTATCTAATTTAATTTCGCTTTTGTCTAATTTAGCAACAAAATTATTATATTTAATATCATTTTTTAGATAAATTTGTTGTAACTTAATATGTTCTTTATCGTTTTGAATTTTTTCAATTTCTGCTAATTCAGCTTTGAAACTTTCAACATTAAGATCTTGATTGTTATTTAAAGCAATATATTTTGCTGCTAAATTTGTTAATTTTTTGATTTTTTGTTTAGCTTGAACTTTTCCATCTTGACCAAATAGGAAAGCAGTGATTAAACATGCTGATCCAGCAGCCATGGCAAAAGTTACTAATGTTCATAAAATATCAGCAACTCCTCCATTAGCATCACCAGCTAGAGTTCCTGTGATGGTATTCATCACAGCTAAAATTCCAAGTCCACCTTGTGAAAAGTAAGGAATTTTCATTATTCCAAAGAATAATCCTCCAATTCCAGCACCAATACATCCAAAGATTAGAGTTTTAAATCTAATTAGTGTAACCCCAAACATCATCGGTTCTGTGACTCCGAAAGCACATGGAATAGCTGCCTCAATTGATTGTTTTTTCAACATACGATCTTTAGTTCTAACAGCAATTCCAAGACCAGCCCCCATTTGTCCAAAGGCTGCAATTTGAGCACCCATCAACATTGGAATTGCAATAGTCATACCAGCTGTTGAATCAGCCAGTCATGGGCCCATGACTAGCATCACCAAAGTCATGTGAGCTCCGGTGATAACTAAGAATTGTCATGATAATGAATAAAACATCACCCCAAGTCCATATGGAATTTCTGATAATAAATTCACAGCTCGTCCTAAAATATTTTCAAAAATTCCAATTACTGGTGCAAGACCAATAAAAACAACAACTGTTGTAATAAACAAGGCGATTGCTCCAGCAAATAAATTATTTAAAAGGTTTGGAACAACCTTATCAACTCCAATTTTTATGTATTTGAATAAAAAGGCTGCGGGAATTAAAACAAAAATACTTCCCATCACTGGTCCCATTTTAATTTTGAATCAACCATCCAAAACATTAACTAGTTGAATGTTTCAACCTTGTAAGATTAATGATGGTGCACAAAGCATAAAGCCTAAAACCGCACCAAATGTTGGGTTTAATTTTAAATATTTAAAACCATTGAAAAGGATTAAAATACCTAAAAATGACATGGCTCCAGTTCCACCAATATAAAATAGAATTCCGATAATAAATGTTATATTATGACCGCCTTGAGCAATTCATTCAGCTTTTTGTTGTAAAAAGCTATTTGCAACAATTACTTGACCTTGAATATCCATAATTGCCATTTGTTGGATTGAAGGGATTACTTTTGCTAATGCCAAAATCGCTTGGATCGAAACAATGATTCCCAAACCAATAACTGCCGGAATCATCGGCATTACAAATCCTTTAATCATATTGAGTAATTTATTTGTCACGCTTAAATGTTCTTGTCCTTGAACTTTTTCAACTTTAAATTCACCGATTTCACCACTTGTTGTGGGTTTGGTTTGAAGCGTTTCAAGATAATTGTTAAAAGCATCAAAAACTTTAGAAACTTCCATCCCAATAATAACTTGTAATTCGTTACCCAATCAATTAATTCCTTTGACCAGTCCTTGTTTTTTTTGCTCCAGAATTTTAGCTTCATTAACTTTGGTTTTATCTAAAATTTTAAATCTTAACCTTGTAACACAATGATAAATTTCACCAAAATTTTCCTTCCCGCCAACTGCTTCATATGTGGTTTTTAAAAACTCATCATATTTATTTTTCGTTTTTGCCATAATTATAATTCACCACTTTCCATAAAATGTTTAAATCAATCAAATGATTTTTTCTTGAAACGATTTCCAGTTCCATTGTGAAAATCATCATAATCAACATAAACTAAACCATATCTTTTTGACATTTCATTAGTTCCTCCTGAAACTAAATCAATCACACCTCACATGGTGTAACCAAAAATATTCACACCATCTTCAATTGCTTCCTTAATTGCCAAAAAGTGTTGTTTTAAATAGTCAATTCTATAATCATCTTCAACTGTTTTTTGATCATTTAATTTGTCATCATAACCCATGCCATTTTCAGAAATAAATAAAGGTAAATGGTAACGATCTCATAAATCATTTAATGTGTATCTCAAACCTTGAGGATCAATTTGTCATCCTCACTCAGTTGCTTTTAAAAATGGGTTTTTTCCTGTGGCTGATAAATTACCACTTGTATTTTCAACTGTTTTTCCAACAGTTCCTGACATGTAATAACTAAATGATAAGAAATCAACTGTATTGTTTTTTAAAATATTCATTTCTTCGGGATTAGTATCAATTTTGACATTCAATTTTTCAAATAATTTCAACATATAAGTTGGATATTCACCAATGGCTGCCATATCATAGTAGAAATAACGATTAAGTTCTTGGTGTTTTTGTCATTCAATTATATTGATTGGATTACAATCAATTGGATAGGCTGTCATGTTGGCAATCATTGATCCAAAAATCTTTTTGTTCAACATTTCATGTCCCAGTTGCACAACTTTAGCTTGTGCTACCATCTGGTTGTGCAATGTTTGAAATCTTAATTGATCATAACTCATCCCAGGATGGTCTTCAAGAAAAGCAACCCCACCCATCATTGGGACAAGTGCACTAATATTAATTTCATTAAAAGGTAGTCAATAATCGACCAAGTCTCCAAATTCAGTCATTAAAGTTTTAGCATATTTAATAAACATCTCGATTACTTGCTTGTTCATTCAACCACCATATTTTACCCCAATTGGATATGGTGTATCAAAATGATGCATCGTTACCATAATCTTTAGTCCCTTTTGTTTACAATAAGTTAACAAATTACGATAAAATTCTAATCCTTTGGGATTTGGGGTTGATTCATCTCCATTGGGATAAATTCTTCCTCAGGAAATTGACATACGATAAATGTCAAGTTTAGCTTCTGCTAATAAATCAATATCTTCTTTATATCGATTGTAATGATTTGATCCAAAACGTTTTGGATAATGTAAACCTTCTTTGTTTTCGATTGCTGGTTCAACAAATGCTCTTGCAAAACCTTTGCGTTTTGAACCAGGGGAAGCACGGTCTTCTAATTTGATATAGGGGATCATTTCCCCCATATTCATAGATTTACCATCTTTGTCAAATTCACCTTCGAATTGATAAGCAGCTGTCGCTCCTCCTCAAAGAAAATCTTTTTTTATAAATTTCATAATTTTACTCCTATTGAAACCCGAAGATTCCAACACTCTTTTATTTTGTGGTAATGAACAATAAAAATAAAGAAAAACACTTAAATAAAAAAGTGCTTTTAAATAAAGAAAATTATTTTTAATTTTTGAAATTTTAGATTAAAAAAATGAACAATGCAATCTCGAAACCAAGATCAACATTAGTTCATTTTTATCTAAAATTTGAATGCGTATTATAATTAAATAATGAATAAAAAAACATTTAAACAAAATTCTCTATCACGCCAATATTTTGATATTTATTATCATTTTTTATGAAATTATAATTCGCCAGTTTCTTGAAATTTTTTAAATCAATAGAATGATTTTTTCTTAAAACGATCACCAGTTCCGTTATGTAAATCATCATAATCAACATAAACTAAACCGTATCTTTTTGACATTTCATTAGTTCCTCCTGAAACTAAATCGATCACACCTCACATGGTGTACCCAAATACATCAGCTCCATCATCAATCGCATCCATAATTGCTTTGAAGTGTTGTTTTAAATAGTCAATTCGATAATCATCATCAACTGTTTTTTTGTCGTTTAATTTGTCATCATAACCCATTCCATTTTCAGAAATAAATAAAGGTAAGTGATAACGATCTCATAAATCATTTAATGTGTATTTCAAACCTTGAGGGTCAATTTGTCATCCTCATTCTGTTGCTTTTAAGAATGGGTTTTTCCCTGTTCCTGTTAAATTACCACTAGTGTATTGAACATCAGTTGTCCCAACAGTTCCTGACATATAATAACTAAATGATAAAAAGTCAACTGTATTATTTTTTAAAATTGCCATTTCTTCTGGATTAGTATCAATTTTGACTTTTAATTTTTCAAATAATTTCAACATGTAAGTTGGATATTCACCTTTAGCAACCATATCAAAGTAGAAATAACGTTGAGTTTGTTGATGTTTTTGTCATTCAAGAATGTTAACTGGATTGCAATCAATTGGATAAGCTGTCATGTTTGCAATCATACATCCGATATTTTTTTTGCCCAGCATTTCATGCCCTAGTTGGACAACTTTTGCTTGACCAACAAATTGATTATGTAATGTTTGAAATCTTAATTGATCATAACTAGTTCCTGGAAAATCTTCAAGGAAAGACGCACCACCCATCATTGGGACAATTGCAGTCATGTTAATTTCATTAATTGGAACTCAAAAGTCAACTAAGTCTCCAAATTCAGTAAAACAAGTTTTAGCAAATTTCACAAACATATCAATTACTTGTTTGTTCATTCAACCACCATATTTTTTCCCAATTGGATATGGTGTTTCAAAATGAGACAAAGTTGCCATTACTTTTATCCCTTTTTCTTTGCAATATTTTAAAACTTTTCCGTAAAATTCTAACCCTTTTTGATTTGGTTCTAGTTCATCACCATTTGGATAAATTCTTGATCAAGAAATTGACATACGATAAATATCAAGTTTAGCTTCTGCTAATAAATCAATATCTTCTTTTCATCGGTTGTAATAATCTGATCCAAAACGTTTTGGATAGTGTAAACCTTGTTTATTTTCAAACACTTCTTCAACTCATGCTTTTGTAAATGATTCAAAATTCAAAGGAATAGATGCTCGATCTTGTAATTTTATATAAGGAATCATTTGTCAAACGCTTAAAGAATGACCGTTATTTTCGAAATTTCCTTCAGCCTGACTTGCAGAGGTTGCACCTCCTCATAAAAAATCTTTTTTTCTATTTTCCATATTTTCACTCCTATATTGATTGAATACCTAAAGTTTCAACACAATAATATTTTCTATTAATTTGAAATAAACAATAGATAACCACTAGAACAAAATAGTACTTTTCAATAAAGAAACTTATTTTTAATTCTTAAAAAATTAGATGAAAAACATTTCAAACAAAGAGTGAAAATTTTTGTTTGGAATGTTTAAATTTTTAATAATTATTGCGTTTAAAGTTTTAAAATTCAAATTTAAAAACTGCTCAAGGTTTAACATAATCTAGTAAAATTATTTCGTTGGGATCAATTTTCCCAACCAAATTATATTGATTATTTTCTATTTCAAAATTGTCTTTTAAAATAATGTGTGCTTCGCCTTTGTAGCTATTACCATTTTCATTCATAATCACAACATCCCCACGATTAAAAATTGATTGTTTATTTTTTGGTGTTACTTTAAAATCTTTAAAAACAATTCTTGAATAAACAGAACGAATAAAAAATTCTGCAATATCTCCACGACTAAAATGTTGGGGAAAATTTAAAATTGTTTTTTCTTCTTGAGTAATATCATTTTCTAAAATTACTTTTAAAGCGATCGTATCACGATTGATTTCAACAACCTCTTCTAATTCTTCTTGACTAGCAAATGCGTTTCCGAACATCACATTATTTATTTCATTTGAATAAAACAATAATTTTGCTTGAGTTGAGCATGGTAAATTTCTAGTCGCTTCTAGGGTTGGTAATTCCTTATTCACACTAGCAACTCCTTGATTTCCAAAATGAGAACCAATAAATGCTGCAGTTTCGATGTTATGTTTGACAAATTTTTGGTTGCAATCATGAAAAAAAGCTAAAGGTAAAGCAGTATTTTTTTGAGGATAGAAATTGTGGCACCCACTAATTCTTGTTCTTGCAGGTTGATAATCTAAAATAGTATCAATCAAATGGTCGTTACTACTCATATTAATTTGAATATCAACTCCATACTCGTTGTGTGATATAAAAGCTAATTCCATCGCTGTTAGTGGTAGATCAAAACGAAGGCATGAAATTCCCATTGCTTTAATTTTTTCATAATTATTTTTTGGAACATTTAACAGTTCAAAACTTGAAGGAGCAACATCAGCAATGACATAATATCCTAACTTGCTTGCATATTTTGTAGCTTGGATTGTCATTTCCAGTTCTTTTTGTTGTTCTTTTTTTAAATGTACAAAACTTACAAACACTAGTTCATAGCCTAATTTTTTAGCACGCTCCAAATAATCTAAAGTTTCATTTAATGGCGCTTGTTCTGGATAAATAGTTATCCCAACTTTTTTCTTTTGCATATTTTTCTCCTTTAACATGTTAAAAGGTGCAAAATATTTAATTTGTTTTTAAAATTTGATGAATTTATCTAAACAATTTTTAAACCCGATTTTGACCTTCTTAAGTATTTTAAAAATTAATCAATTTAAAATCTTAATTTAAAGCAAAAACAAAAAATGCTTTTATAAAAAGAAAGCATTTTTTGAATTTTAAATTTTTTGTTGAGTATGTGTGATCAGCAGTTCTTTAATACTGATGTGTTGCGGTAGTTCATAAGTATATAAGATTGCATCAGCGATATCTTTAGCAATCAAACCACCTTTTAAACGATTCTTATTAATCAAATAAGCATCTAAGACTTCTTGATTGGTTGTTGTATCCAATAAATTAGTATCAACCATTCCAGGTTCAATTAAAGTAAAACGCACATTATTTTCAGCATTTTCTCGTCTGGCTTGTTCAGTGATTGCATTAACTGCAAATTTAGCTCCGTTGTATAAAGCATGATCAATTGAAGTTCAACGTCCAGCCACGGATGATAAATTAATAATTGTTCCATGTTGACGAGCATTCATATCTTTTAAAACACAATCCATCCCGTTCACAACCCCTTTAATATTTACATCTAATGTGTCATATTTGTCTTTAAGCGACTGGTCCACATATTTATCCATTGGCATAATTCCAGCATTATTAATTAATAAATCAACTGGTCCATAAACCGCTTCTGCTTTTTTTATTGCTTGACGAATTTGTTCGATGTCAGTGACATCGACTTTGGCAGTAATTTTATGTCCAATGTCCATTTCATCTAATAACTGAACACGTCGAGCCATCAATAAAACTGGATATCCTTTTTCTGCAAATAATTTCGCTGTTGCTTTACCGATTCCAGATGATGCTCCTGTAATGGCGACTAGTGGTTTTGTTGGTTTCATATAACACTCCGTTTTTCTATTCAAATTATACACCTATTCAAAAGTCACTAATTCATAACTTATTTGTTTTTTAGACAAGAAAAGCCAGGAAAAGGCATTTTAAATGAAAACACTATCTGATTTAGAAACTGTTTTTTAATTTATTTGAAGACAAATTTTTATTTTTATTAATCATAAAATAAACGGGAAAGGAAAAAGAAAATTAAATGAAAAAAATACAAATTTATTCTCCAGTTGATGGGGAAATTGATTTAATCGAAAACCTTAATGATGGCATTTTTAGTGAAAAAATGTTGGGTGACGGTTTTTTCATTAAACCAAAAAAGAGTGCATTTTATTCACCGATTGATCATGGAAAAATAGCTTTAATTGCAGATACAAAACATGCTTTCTTTTTTGAAATTGAAGGTGTTAATGTTTTAATGCATATTGGTTTGGACACTGTCGGACTTGATGGTAAACCATTTGATCTAAAAACAAAATTAAATCAAGATGTTGATTTGAAAACTAAAATTGTTGACGTTGATTTAGATATGATTGAAAAATCAGGATTAAGTTCAGTTTGCCCAATTACAATTGATGGTATTGACAAGACTTTTGAATTTAAATTATTAAATCAAAATAAAGCTGTTAAACAAGGTGATTTAATTGGTGAGTTTTTATTAGTTGAAAACCAAGAAAACATTCATGAAATTCAAATGAGTTTCAGAGAATTTTTCCAAGGAGATAATACATATCGGAAAGTTGGAAAACAAATCAATAAAGCAGTTGGTGGTCCTGAAAACTATACAGAAGTATTCAACTGTATGACTAGATTACGTTTTCGAACTATTGACACCAACAAAGTGGATGTTGATGCAATTAAAAAAATTCCACTCGTAAAAGGAATTATTTGAAATGGTAATCAATTACAAATTATTATTGGACAAGATGTATTCAGACTTAAAGATGCAATAATTCTTTTAAATCAGAATGGAAGTGATGAGTTCCTTACAAAGAAACCTCAATCAAAAGGACCTGTTTTTTTTAGATTTTTGTCGATGTTTGGAAACATTATGATGCCGCTAATTCCGGTCTTTATTGGTTTAGGGATGTTTCAAGCTGTTCTTGGAATATTGAGTTATGATGGACTAAATCTAGTTCCAAAGGATATTTTAAATAATAAAATTAGTCCCGATTCTCCAATATATTGAGTTGTTTTATGGGTCATGGGTAGAGCTGCGACATTATTTATTGGAATTTTAATAGCCTATAGTGCTGGTAAATTCTTCGAATTCAATAGACCGATGTCTATTGCTATTGGACTTATTTTATGTGCCCCATTTATGTTTGGAAATGGGGGTCCAACCATGCAAGGGCAACAATGAATATTGGCACAAGGAGATCCTTTAAATACAGGTATTCTGGTTATTGATGGAAATATGGAGCATATGGGTATGGCGCCAATAAATGCCTATGTTATTGCTCCACAAAATACTAAAATTTTCGTAATTATAGCAGCTATTTGATTAGCTAAACAAGTAGATAGTTGAGTTGTTAAATGAATTCCTTCATATATCGAATTGACATTTAGATGAGTATTTGTCGTAGGTTTAGTAACAATTCCAACATTCTTTGTTTTTGGACCAATATGATTTTATATTGAAAAAGTTTTAGGAATTGGAATTCATTATATTTCTAAAGCACCAATAGGTCTTGGGGTTGGTTTCCTTTTTGGGATTCAAATGTTCTTTGTTTTATTTGGGGCACATGTTGTTCTGATGACAATTTATTCAATAGATACAATGACACATCAAGGATTTTCAACATTCCAAGAAGTTGGTAATCTATCAGTTTGAGCACAATGAGGAGCAACTCTTGGTGTGGCAATTGTAACTCGAAATGCGGCGACCCGACGCGATGCGATAAGTACCGCGATCCCGGCAATATTTGGTGTTGCCGAACCACTATTGTTTGCGGTGAATTTACCAAAAAGACGACCATTATATGCCGGGGCATTAGCTTCTTTTGTAGTTGGTATTATGGCTAGTCTGTTAGGTGTTACAGCAAGGGTTACTACCGGAATCGGAATATTAGGAATTGTTGGTTACTTTTCTAATTCATCCGGATTTGGATTCGATGGTGTAACGCTTGGATATTTACCAGGTTGATTAAATGGATTATATATGTTACTTTGTTGAATAGCTGCTGCTGGTTTAGCAATGGGATTAACCATGTTAATGTACAGAGAAAGAACTTCAGAAAAAAAACAATTAATCAAAAACGATAAATTATTTGTTAAATATTTATTAACTAAAAAATACATTAATGAACAACAAGCACAAGATTTATTAAAAAATTTAGTTTCAATTTCTGCTTTAATTTCAAAAGAAGATGCAAGCAAAATAAAAAGTATTGAAAAACAATATCAAAAAATTGCTAAAGTACAAGATAATCTCGCACATGTTGAAACACAATTGATTTTATATAAAGACAAATTTATTTTAAAAGGCAAAAAATTAATGCAAAAGGGTAAAGATAAACAAGCAGAACTATTATATGGAAAATACGATGTGAAACCTTTTGAAGAAAAAATAGCAAAATTGAAAATCGAACTTAAAAAAATAAGTAGCGAAGTTGATGATCGTTTTGTTTATGACTTTCAAAATAACTTAAAAGATAAATATTTAAAAATAGTAAATGGAATGAAAAAACTTAATGAGATGGAAAAAGATAAAATCAGTAGAAAATATAATAGTATTTTAAATTCATTAAGAATTGCTTATCGCTTAGATGAATTTGATGAAGCTGAAATAAATTTTGCCAAAGAAATTAGTGAAATGGAAAAAGCAAATAAGTTAGAATTAAAGAATCAAAAAATTCAAGTTCGTACATAAGTTTTAATAAAAAAAATAAACAAAAAATAATCTTTAAAGAGATAAATTAAAATTACCACTTTCATAAAATGAAAGTGGTATTTAATTTTTTGGTTTGTTTTGGAATTTAAATATCTCTGTTTTAAGATTGAGAGGAAAGGAAAAAAATAAAATGAAAAAAATTAAAATTTATGCTCCAGTTGATGGAGAAATTGATTTAATCGAAAACCTTCATGATGGCATTTTTAGTGAAAAAATGTTGGGTGATGGTTTTTTTATTAAACCAAAAAATAATGAATTTTATTCACCAATTGATCAAGGTACAATAGCTCTAATTGCAGACACAAAACATGCTTTCTTTTTTGAAGTTGAAGGTGTAAATATTTTAATGCATATTGGTTTAGACACTGTTGGACTTGGCGGTAAACCTTTTGATGTAAAGACAAAAATTAATCAAGACATTTCTTTAAAAACCAAAATTGTTAATGCTGATTTAGATATGATCGAAAAATCAGGATTAAGCACAGTTTGTCCAATTACGATTGATGGAATTGGTAAAGATTTTGAATTTAAATTATTAAATCAAAATAAAACTGTTAAGCAAGGGGATTTGATTGGTGAGTTTTCGTTAATTAAAAACGCAGCAAAACAAAAAATAAAACCAAACTTTTTGGAATTTTTTGAAGGCGATAATACTTATCGCCGAATCGGTAAGAAACTTAACAAACTAGTTGGCGGACCTGCTAATTATGAAGAAGTTTTCAACTGTATAACAAGATTGCGTTTTAGAATCATTGATGTTGATAAAGTTGATGTTGATGCAATCAGAAAAGTTGAACTAGTAAAAGGGATAGTTTGAAATGGTAAACAAATTCAAATTATCATCGGTCAAGATGTTTATAAGGTTAAAGATCAAATCGTGATTTTAAACCAGGAAAAAGAAGGGGATTTCACTACCAAACATAATGTTAAAGTCCCAATTTTTTACCGATTTTTAGGAATGTTTGGAAATATTATGGTTCCTTTAATTCCTGTTTTAATTGGAATGGGATTGTTTCAAGCAATTTTAGGAATCTTGAGTTATGACGGGATTGGTTTAGTTCCAAAAGATATTTTAAATAATATCATAACCCCTGACTCTCCAATCCTTTGGGTTATTTTATGAGTGATGGGTAAATCAGCATTCATGTTTTTTGGAATTTTTATTGCATATTCTGCTGGTAAATATTTCGATTTTAATAGACCGATGTCGGTGTAAACACGGAAAAAATAATTCTACACATTCAAAAAAGAAAGTGTGGAATTTTTTATGCCAAAACAACTAACTAAAGAACAATGAATTAATGTTATAGAAATCTATAAAGAACAAGGGATGAACGATGCTGTAAAGTGATACTTAAAGATAAGGAAACACAACCCAACTTTAAGAGAACTTAGACGTTGAATTAGAAAAAAAGCAAAATTATTAGATAATTTAGGTATGGAAACATTTAAAAGCAAAAAAGGTTCAGGAAGACCAAACAAAAGAGACGACTCTGATATTCCCCAAATTATTAATGATTTAACAGAAGAACAAAAAAATGAAATTCTTGAACATTGAATCAAAGAACAACGAAACAAAAAAGAAAAGGAAAATTTAAACACATTTGACACGCTATCTAAACCACTAAAAGCCAAAATTTTAGGCATGCATAGAACAACAATGTACAAAAAAGCAGTTGTTAGAAAATATAAGTTTGACTATTTAAGAAAGAAAGTTACGGACATTTTCAAGAAGAACAATAAAATTTTAGGCAGCAAAAGAATAACAGTCGAATTAGCGGAAGAAGGTATCATTATTGACGAAAGAACCCTTAGAAACTACATGGTTAGATGAAATTTAGTTTGCTTAACAAGGCAAAAAAAGAAAAAAAATGGAAAATAAAAATACTGATGTTAAATTTGAGGATCTTGTAAGAAGAAACTTTAATCCTGAAGAAGACAACATAATAGCAACTGATGTTAGCTATATTCCTGCTGATGCAGCTGAAAATTTTGCTTATTTATCGATTGCTATTAGTCATAAAACTAAAATGATTGAATCATGAAAATTATCTCAATCAAATAACGTCCAACTCGTTTTAGATACAATTGATGGTTTAAAAAGAAAAAACTTTATCTTTCATTCTGATCATGGTTTTCAATATTCTAGTTATAAAGTTCTTGATAGATTAAAAACTATTAATGCCAAAACCTCGATGGGAAGGGTTGGGAATTCATTAGATAACCGAGAAGCTGAATATTTCTTTGGTTGTTTAAAAGGAGAATATTTAAATCAGCTAGCTACTACAAAAATGAAATTTGATGAAATTTATAAGTGTATATCAGAATATATAGAGTGATATAATTTTAAAAGAAAACAAAAAGTATTGAATTGAAAAACGCCAGCTTCCGCTAGCGCTATTAATTCTTAAATTGTAGAATTTATTTTTCCGTGTTTAGTGGCTATTGGTGTTATTTTGTGTGCACCATTCATGTTTGGAAATGGGGGAGCTGGTATGCAAGGACAACAATGAATATTAGCCCAAGGAGAACAATTAAACACTGGAATTATCGTGATTGATGGTAGTTCGATGGTTGGTATTCCACCATTAAATGCATATATTATTACTCCTCAAAATACTAAAATATTTGTCATTATTGCTTCAATTTTTTTAGCTAAAAAAATTGATAATTGAATTATCACTTGAATCCCTGCACAAATAGAATTAACATTCAGATGATTTCTTGTGATTGGTTTAACAACATTACCTGCTTTCTTTGTTTTTGGGCCAATCTGATTTTATCTTGAAAAAATTATCGGAATCGGAGTTCACTTCTTAACTAAAATCCCTGGAGGGATTGGAGTTGGAATTAGTGGAGCAATTATCCAAATTGCTGTATTATTCGGGGCTCATGTGCCGCTTGGTTTCATTTTTGGAATTGACGCAATGGTACACCAAGGATTTGGAAGTTTTACATTTGTCACTGATGTCGGAGCTTGAGGGCAATTTGGAGCCTTAATTGGAGTTTGATTAATTACTAAAAACGCGACAACAAAACGTGATGCGGCTAACTATTCCATTGCTGCAATTTTTGGAATTAGTGAACCGATGTTGTTCGGGGTTAACTTACCAAAAAGATGACCGTTGCTTGCTGGAGCCACTGCTGCGTTTTTTGCTGGTGTTTTAGCTGGACTACTTGGAGTGACTGGAAGAATTAATTCTGGGGTCGGAATTTTCTTATTGATCGGATTCTTTTCTAATTCTTCTGGAAATGGTTTTGATGCTGTAACACTTGGATATTTACCTGGATGACAAAATGGATTATATATGTTGTTATGTGTTGGGGTTTCTATTGGTTTAGGAATTCTGTTCACAATGTTCCTTTATAAAGAAAGAGTTTCAGAAAAAAGACAATTAATTAAAAATGATAAATTATTTGTTAAATATTTATTAACTAAAAAATACATTAATGAACAACAAGCACAAGACTTATTAAACAATTTAATTTCAATTTCGACTTTAATTTCAAAAGAAGATGGCAAAAAAATTAAAGACATTGAAAAACAATATCAAAGAATTGCTAAAGTTCAAGATAAAATTTCTCACACTGAAACGCAATTAATTTTATACAAAGATAAATTTATTTTAAAAGGTAAAAAATTATTAAAAAGAGGTAAAAAACCTCAAGCAGAATTATTATATGAAAAATATGATACAAAAGCATTCGAAGATAAAATTGCTAAATTTAAAATCGAACTAGAAAAATTAAAAGGTGAAATTGATGATCAATTCATTTATGATTTCCAAAATCATTTAAAAGATAAATATTTAAAAATTGTTAATGAAATGCCAGAACTTAATGAAGTTGAAAAAGATAAAATTACTAGAAGATATCAAAGTATTTTAAATTCATTAAGAATCACTTATCGTTTAGATGAATTTGATGATGCTGAAATTAATTTTGCTAAAGAAATTGGGAAAATGAAAAAAGCCAATAAGTTAGAATTAAAAACTAAAAAAGTTCAAGTTCATACTTAGAATTTCAAAAAAATAATTAACTAAAACAAAAGAGTCTCGTGAAGACTCTTTTGTTTTGAAATAAATATAATAAATTAAACTAAATCATTAATCTTTTTAGCAGCTTGAGGTAAAAAGTCATCAAATTCTAAAGTTGATTTATGATCACTTGCCACTAGATCGCTAATGATCTTCACACCAACAAAAGGAATGTTAAATAAATGCGCAACTTGCATGTAAGCGGCTATTTCCATTTCAACAATTTGAGCATTAAATGGTAATCGACCAATTACATTATCAACAATGCTTTTATTATCAACAAAAACATCCATTGTCGCTGCATTAACAATTTTAAACTCTTGATTCATTTGCTTAAATTTATTAATTCTTTGATCAATTAAATTTTTATCACTTTCAAAATAGACTGGCATTTTTGGAACTTGTCCATGTTGATAACCAAAACTTGTCACGTTTGTTGTTGGATAACTGGCCTTGTCAACAATGACAACATCACCTTGTTTTAAACTAGTGCAGATGGCACCAGATGTCCCGATATTAATGATTTGTTCAACATGATTATATTTAGTTAATAAATAACTTAAACAAGCACTAGCATTGACGGTTCCAATTCCAGACACACAAACAACAAGTTTGTTATCTTCGGTTTTAAATTCTTGAAAAACGGAATTTAAAACCGGAATAAGTTTGCGTGAATTAATAATAACCTCTAATTCTTCAAACATTGCTCCAATTATAATTTTCATTTATTTTTTCCTTGTTTTCTTGTTTGTTCTAAGATAAAGTTTGTAAATCCTATATACAATTCTATTCATGATTCCATTTCTGAAACATCTTTTTGAAAAGATGGATTAATATGAAATAAATCATTTTTTTTATCAAATTCTTTGAAAAAATCTACTTCATTTTTTTTATTTATAAACTTATTTTTATTTGGTATTTTAACAACACCACTCTCTCATTTGGCAGCTTTATTATTAATAATAATTGCAACTATTTCTGAAATTAAATAGAATAAAAAATTAAAAGATCAGAAAGTCATTTCAATTTCCAAACTTGTTTTAAATTCAATTTTACTTCGAAGAAAAATAAAAATAAAACCTACAAAACCCGAAATAACCAATATAGAACACACCCTATAATATGGTGATATTCATTTTCTAAAAGAAAATCAAACTTGATGTTCTCTAACTCACTTTTCAAAAATTGTTCAACTAAATATTTCTACAAACGATTGAAATAAATTAAATTCATTAATTTTGTCTTCAAGTTCTTTGATGTTAATTTTTTTGAATTTTTGAGTTTTATTTTTAATTAATTTCTTGGCTTGTTTTTTTCAAATTGATTTTATTTCAAATGAATAATCGGCCTTTTTTTTACAAAAAAAATCCATGTTAATTTTTTTTGTAAATTCCTCTCTGGTTTTATCATCGAGTCAATATCAATTTGTGTATCCGAGTTTTAGAAGAAAATATATTATATAAAGAATAACAGGCCCTAAAAATACCGCCGCTTCTATTCCTATTAGTTCTAAAACTGTAAATGACATTAATCCTTCTCTCCTTTAACAAAATAATTATAAGTATTGGTTAATAATAAACCAATACTATTTGGTCCATGTTTTTTAATTGCTTGTTCATATTGCATTTTAACTAGTGCGATAAATCCTTGTTCAATATCTTCAAAACATAGTTTACGCATTGTTTCAACTTCATCATAGTCGCGTTCCAGACTAATTTTATCAGCACAAAAAACAATTTTATCTAATAAACTCATATCAATTGAACCAACTGTATGATTAAAAACAGCTTGAAGAATTTCTTGATCTTTAATTAATCAATCTTTTTCTAAATGCAACATCCCAGTAAAAGAATGCCAAATCGGAAATGGTTCTTCAATTAAAAATGGTAGATAATGTTCTAAATATCATAAGTTCTTTTCTCTTGTTCAACATTTTGCAATATCATGCAATGTTCCAGCAACCAACGCTTTATTTTCATCAGCTCCTCATTTAACAGCAAGTTTTTGCGCCATTTTACCAACATTAATTGAATGTTGGTAACGTGCTTCATCCATTTGACCACCCATGCGTTCTGGTAAATATAAAAGATGGAAATTAATATATTCGTTAATTTTTGGAATTTGCTTATTTAAGTTTTTCAACTGACGAATATCAGTTGAACTTAAAAAGTTATTATTAAATGTAAAAGTTTCTAAAGCATATTTTTTTACTATTTCTTGGTTAAAGTTTTTTTCATCGCGTAAAAAAACTTTAAACGGCATGATTTTAATTAATTGATTGAAGTTACTTCATTGTTCAAAAGTATCTAATTGATCACTACCCATAATAAAAGCAAAATCATTATCAGGATAATGCTTAATAATATAACTTAAAGTTTCAAAAGTACTAGTTGGACGATTATTCGAAATTTCATATTGATTAATTCGAATAAAATCATATTTTTCTTCAACAATTCGCAACATTGCTAAACGGTCTTTAATGGATGATAATTGGGCTTTTTTAAACGGATTTAAATAAGCTGGAATAAACCAAACTTCTTCAAAACCTAATTTTTCATAACATGTTTTAGCAATATTGACATGATCGGTGTGGATTGGGTCAAAACTGCCGCCAAATAGGGCGATTTTCTTTTTATTCATGTAATTATTTTACATTATATTAAATAATAACCTCAACATAATAAAATATTAATCTATGATGATTAACAATTCCTTAATTTATAAATTTAAATACTATAAATTTCTAACAATATTTTAACTATTTGTTCTGTTCTTTCTTTTATATCTTTAAAGTTGAATTCATCCTTTTTAGAAAGATCCATTAATTCTAAATTATTGTTTTTGAAACCTTTATATTGATAATAATCTTTAATGTTCGGATCTGTTTTGTAACTTTTATTTTTTTCTTGAAAAATTTTGTTTTGGGCTTTACTATTTGGACTTCCGTTAATTAACAATTCATTACCAATGGTTTCTAAAAGTTCGTTGTGCTTTTGAATAACAACTGATTCATCATTTGTGTTCAAACCTTTCATTAACATTTTTTTTCATTCTTCAGTTAAAGTTTGAGGTACAATATGTTCTCTAGTTCCTTCAGAAATTTTAAACCATTCGTAATTTGAATCGATATCTAGTGAGAAATCATTAGATATTCAAAAATTAATTCTTCTTAATAAGTTTTTAAAGGTTTTATCATAGATTTTTAATTTTAAGTTGGTAATGAATTCTTCATTTGAAGGAGTTGTAAGTTTTCCCATAATTTCACTAGAATTAAATTGTTTTTTTAAAAATTCAGCAGTGACATTAGAGTTTCCAATTAGTTTTTCAAATATTTTTTTCATTGTTTGTGTTAAAGATTGCCCTCGATATAAAATTACTTGAAATCTATTTTCATAATTTTCAATAACGAATATTTTTTTTCTTAATTCATTATGATTTATAAGTTCTCCATCATTATTTATATGTTTTTGTACCAAAAACATAAGCAAAGGTGTATAGATACTTCTTTTTTCTAAATTTATAAGAATATCACTTAAAACATATGTTGAATTATCTTGGTTTTGATAAATTTTTTTATCAGTAACACTTCTGAAAAGAATAATATGCTTATTTAAAAAATTTATTAATTCAATATATTGTTCATTTGTCATTTTCTCATTTTTTTTATTTTTGAATTTGCCAATTTCTTTTAAAATAATCTCTTTAAAGACTGTGTATAGTTCATCTTTGTTATTTGAAACATTTTGAATATTTTTATATATTTCATCGTTTTCTTCTAAATAGTATTGATAATAATTTACAAATGCAGCTATAAAATTATTAATTTGAGCAGAATCTAATTTTTTGTTGTTTTTAAAATTTTCTAAAATCTTGGAATTAAATATTGAATTAATATTTGCTTCATGTCCAGCTTCTAATATTTCATCTTCAATGTTCATCATAATGATGTTTTTAATTAATTCAATTGTTTCTAATTCAACTTTTTTAGTATTCATATTTTCAAAAATTTCAAATTCATTGTTTGAGCTATCGACAGTTATTGTGAAAATTACTTTTGTTAAAAGAAATTCGGTTAAATCAAATAATTCTTGATCAGATAAAATTTCTGAATTAATTTTTTTGTCTTTTATATACCAAAAATTTTCCCAAATTAGAGAGTGAGGGTTTTTTACATCTTTTCCTGCTAAAAGTTCTTTGAATGCCTCTTCATCTGGATTATTCGTAACCCTTAAAAACCTCTTTTCAATAAGATTTTCGTGATTTTTATTAGATAATAAATCTTTTAAAAAAGGATCTGGTACAATGTCCCTATCTAAAGCTTCATCATAAAGAGATTTCAAAATTATTATTAATGAAGTAAGTCTTTGTTGTCCATCAACAATTTTTAAAATATTATGATCAATTTCTTGTTTATTAGGTCTATTAACCAAGAGAGTACCCATGTAATGAATTTCATTACCTTTTTCACAATTTGTAGCCTTTAAGATATCATCAAAAAGTTTTTCAATCATTTTTTTATTCCATTTATAATCCCTTTGATAAATGGGTATTTTAAATGTGAGTCCGTTGTTTTTTATATTATGCATAAGTTCACCAAATGTTTTTATTTCAGATTTCATTGGTTTATTTTTTTGCTTTGATTCATTTACTATTTTATCTTCTAATTCTAAAACACTTTGGTATTTATGCTCATCATCATCACTTTTAGTTTTTCTATTCATTTTTGTACTTGAATTAGTTAATCTATTAAATTTTTCTCTTGAACCAAATGAAAATTTAATAGCCAATTCTTCAATCTTTTCTTTTTCTTCGATAGACAAATTATTATAATTAATTATATTATTAAAATATTTATAGAACTTGTTTGCATCCGTTTCTTTTTCAATGTCTATTAATTTGGCAAATTTTTTCATCGATAGGTTATGTATTTCTTTTAACAAACATATAAAAAATGAATTATAAAAAACAATATCTCTAAAACTTTTAAAAAAACTAATTTTTGCTTCTTCTTCATTTGAATCATAATCAGTATTAGTGTTTAATTCACTATTTTTAGCAGATTCTAAATAATCATCAAATTGGTCTGTCATCTCTTTGCTTAATAAATAGTTTTTCACTAATTCATCATTTGGGATTTCAGCAAAATATAAATTTGTTCTAAATTCAACATTCCCATCTAAAATCATTCGATAATCAGAAATATAATTATTTTTATTAAAATCAACAACTTCTAAAACTCCCAAAGCAATTAAAGAAATTATATTTTGACGAAGTTTTGATCAAGACCAAGTTGCAATATATTGTTTTGCTCCAGCATTTGGGTCATTGTATTTAAAAAGATATTTATCTTTACTATCATTTATGATCACAAAAGAAAAATTTTTCAAAAAGGGAAATACTTCCTCTTGTCACTCATTAATTATAGATGCTACATTTGTACCTATTTTTCAAATTTCTAAATTCATAATTATTCTCCTAATTCATTCATGTGGTTAAAAATTCCCACCAATACATTTACAGCAATAGAATTACCTGCTTGTCTTAACAAAATATCTTTTTTGTTAAAATTTTTCAAAACATTTTCAAAGTCTTTTTCTTCAAAACCCATGAACATATAACATTCTCTTGGTGTTAAAAATCGATATTTCGATTTATTGATTAAACCAATTTGATTTATTTGTTTTTCTAAATCAGAACCTTTTATATCAATAACTCCAGCATTTGGATTTCTGTCTTGTTTTGTTGTAATGGTTCTACAATTGGGTAAAAAACCCGCTTCATCTCTTCTAACTTTTGTTTTAATCTTTTTTTCTTGATTAGAACAAAATAATTTTGGGTTTTCTTCATACATCCTTCTTCTAGATGGAGTGTCATTGGGAACTGATGACATAAATTCCTTAATTTGTTCTTGATTCAATTCTTTATAATCAACTTTTATAATTTCATTTATTTTTTTAGTTATCTCAAAAAGATCAGAAACAGAATTTGGCACATTTTCACTTTCTACAACTTCTTTTATTGTAGAAAGTGTATCTTTGAAATTATCTCCAGCTTTTAAAACACTTAAAGCAAAAACTCTTGTTCTTTTTTGTGGCGTGCCGAAATCTTCAGCGTTCAATAAATATGTTTGAGTGTTGTAACCTAGTTTTTTTAAAAATTTAAGTCAAACTTTATAATCTTCAATATGTTTAGAAGAAAGCATATTCCTAACATTTTCTAACAATAAAAATTTAGGTAATTCACCATTTGTTTTAAGTTCTTTTAAAATTCTTTCAATTTCTCAAAGTAGACCAGACCTAGTGCCTGAATCTTTACTCATACCTCTATTTCCACCATGAAAACTTCCAGCTGTTGATAAATCTTGGCAAGGAAATGAATATGTTAACAAATCAAAACCTTTAGTTTTTTGATACAGTTCCTGACCATTAATTTTTGTAATATCAGATAAGTTGTTATTTAATTTTAATGATGAATATAACACTTCTTTATTCTCTCGACTTAATTTTTTAATTGATTCAAATTTGGCTGGTGTTTTTGAATCTAAAGAGAGAGTGAAGGTTTTTAAAAAATTATGAATTTCTTGATCAGATAAATTTTTTGCAATGTTTTGATTATGATTATGAATTGCATGATAAGAAATATTGGCTCAAACATCCCATTCACTAGTAGCAACAATTTCATAATCCATTATCTTTTTTTGTTTTAAAATTTCTAATGCTTTATGTTGTGCTCCAATACCTGCAAATGTTTCAAAAACTCTAATTTTTTCCATATTTTATCTAACCCTTCGCATATAAAAAGGTTATCTTTTTTTTTTTTTTTTTCAAGAGCCAAAAAATAAAAAAGCCTATAAAGGCTTGATTTTGAATTGAAATTGGATTTTTTTGATTCCATTTTCAGTTTTTATCTCATTTTTTTGCAAAATGTGATCTACGAGTCCGATAAAAGTTCCGTACTTTTTAGTGTTAAATTTTTCTATTATTTTATTGCTTTTGTAAATAATATATACTGGGAGATTATTGTTTAATATTGCCAGTAAATCTTTAGATTTTTGATTATCTAAGGATCACCCATCAGGAGAATCCCAATGAAGAATATTTTCATTTTCATCAAAATAATTTTTATGACCAAATTTAGAATTTTGTGTATTTTCTCCTGCATTAATAAATATTTTATTAGATATTTCTTGAACACCTTTCATAATTGTTTTAGCCTCAATCGTTCCATTTTTAGAATAATCATTCATGATAACTTGCATTTGAAATTGAGATAAAATCATTTTATTAAAGTCATTAAGTTCATTAGGAATCAAAACTTCATTATTTAACTTAAATGTTAAAAGATATTCAAGTTCTCTTAACAATTCTGTTTTAGAAAAAATTGTTTCCAGTGCTCGAGTTAAATTTGGTTTATATTTATTAACTGTGGTTCTGTTAGTATAAAAATAAGATATAAATAATTCTTCTAAAAAAGGATCAACTTTATTTTCTGTTTTTATAATTTTTAAAAATTCTTCAATTATTTTCTGATGATTTAAAGTCGAAAAATTCATTAATATGTCTTTGTCTTTCGAACCTATTTCCAAATTTTCTTGATTGCTAATTAAATTTTCTTGATTTAATTTTTGGTAAAATTCGTATGTTTCTAGCTGACTATTAAAGAAGAATTCTTCATACTCATCATACGTATTAATTTTTTCAAAATAACTATCAAATAATGAATCAAATGCATTAAATTTGGCATATTCTTTTAATTTATCAATTATTATTTTTTTATTCATTGGATTAAAATGAACAATTGAATTTCCTGGCATTCATTTTTCCCTTGTATTAAATTCATTATCTTTAATGCTAGAAATAATTTGAGTTGTGTTTTTAATGTTATCACCCATTAATAGTTTAGTTAATCAAAATGGATGATATTTTTTATTAACTTTTAGATCTACATTATTTACAAAATCATAAACTGATAAAACCTTATTTTCTTGTTTTCTAAGACCACGACCAAATTGTTGAATATAAATCAAAAAAGACGAAGTTGGTCTTAAGAATAAAATATTGTTAATTTCAGGAATATCAATTCCTTCATTAAAAATGTCAACAACGCAAAGAAAATTTATGTTTCCTTTTTTAAAATTTTCTAAAATTTCTTTTCTTTCTTTATCATTACTATTAGAAGTTAGCGCTTTTGATTTAAGATTTTGTGTCTCTAAAAAATCTGATGTGTTTTGGGCATGCTCAATATTTACACAAAATAATATAGCCTTAACATCATCATCTTCATATGGGATAATTTTTTCATTAATAGTTTTTAAAATTAATTCATGTCTGTTTTTGGTGTTTAATTGTTTTGCTAATTTAGTTAAATCTTTATTAATATCTAAACCAGTTAAAACAGTAGAAGTATCATCAACAAAGAAATAATCAAAATCTGATAAATGGCCCGAATCTATAGCTTCGTGCAAAGACATATTAAAAAGAATTTGATTATCAAAGTATGAAGCTATATTAACGCCATCGGTTCTTTCTGGAGTAGCAGTCAAACCAATTATATGTTTTGTGTTTTTATCTATTTTAGAAATAACATCTTTTAATCCAGAAGCTTCTGAATGGTGAACTTCATCAATAATAACTAAATCAAAATGCTGATTAACTAGTCATTCTTGATTAAAAAGAGCTGATTGGTATGATGAAAAGATGAAAGCTTCATTTTTATAATTATTACTTTGATTTAAACTATTGAAAAATTTAAATATATCATCGTTTTGAATTTCGCTAAATGTATTTTTTAAACTTATTATTGCTTGTTCCAAAATTTCATTTTTTGGTGCTAAATATAAAACTTTAGGTAAATCGTGATTTTTATGAACATCAGGATTCTCATAATATTGTTTAACAAAAGACATAATTGTAAACGTTTTGCCAGTTCCCGTTGCCATTACCAACAGATGTTTTTTATTTCCATTATTTATATTTTCAAAAATTTTATTAATTGCAACTTTTTGGTATTCAAAAAGTTGCATAGGTTCATTTTTGGTAACAATGGAATGAAAATCTGTATCTTTCAAATCAGGTTTAATAAATTGGTTTTTAAATCTTTCCATTTTACTTTCAACAATATTTAGCATATCTTGATTTGTAATATTAAAAAAATGAAGATCATCTTCTCAAAGCATGTCAAAATAATTATTAATTTTTTCAAATAATCTAGGATTAAAATTTGAATCAACTCTAACACTAGACTCTTTCCCGGTTTTTAATCCTTTATCTGTCATATTTGATGATCCGACAAAAGCAGAAGAATTATTATTTTCACTTTTTACAAAAATAATATTTTTAGAATGTAATCTTTCCATATTTAACAAATAAGAGTTTTCAATTATAATTTCAACTTTTTTATTTTGTTTTTTAAAAGTTTTAAGCGCATGTAAGTCCAAAAATTTAGATGTTCCATCAAATGTTGTAGTAATAATTTTAAAAGTTTTTAAAGCTTTGGCTTCATCGATTATTTCCTGCATAAATTTAATTCCTTTTTTAGAAATAAATGGTGAGATAATCTTAATTTCTTCGACATTATTATTTTCTTTTTTAATATATGCTTCTAATTTTTTAAAAATAAATTCATTTTGTTTAACAGTATTCATATAAACAGTTTAACAGATAAAAACGAAAAAATAATTGTTAAAAAACTCGATTTTTACTACAAAAAATAAAACAAAATCTCTATTTTATTAAAAGTTAAAAATGAAAGCATTACTTTTGTAGGTTGGTCGCCTCGTAAGTCATGCTTTCATTTTTTGCTATAAATTTGTAACTTTAATATCTTCGATGGGTACAGTAAGTTCATTAATTAATTCTATTGATGCAATTTTATTCGAATAAGCTGTTGCACTTCCGCAAATAATCGATTTCTTTAAAGCTTGGGTGTAGTCATTCGTTTTTATAAATTCACTGATAAAACCACCCAACATGCTATCCCCGGCTCCAGCAACATTAACGGTTTGTTTATTTCAATTACCAATTGGACATTTTAAAATTTGATTTTTATTTATAAAAATCCCTCCATCACTGCCCATTGAAATTAAAATATTTTGAGCGCCTTTTTTTAATAATGATTGTGCTGCTTGAATTATTTCTTTTTCATTTGATATTTGCATTTTCGTTGTAAAAGCCAATTCTTCAAGATTGGGTTTTATTAAAAAAGGTTTTTTATCTATGCACAAATTTAACGATTCGCCAAAAGCATCAATAACACAATGTCCTTTTAAGGAATTAGTAAGTTCGACAATCTCTGAATAAATATTAGACATATTTGATGGAACACTACCAGTAGCAATTACATAATCACCTTCTTGAAGATTATTTTTCAAATATTCTTTCATTTTATTAATTTCGATTTGATTAATACTTGGAGCCTGAACACTACATTCGGTTTGTTGAGCATCAATTAGTTTTAAATTAATTCTAATATCTCCTTCTGATTTAAATTTTTTATATTTAATGTTGATTTTGTCTAAATTAGTATAAAAATAATTTTCAAAATCACCATTAGAAAAAATGATTGATTCATTTTTTACATTTAAATTATTTAAAATCATCGAAACATGAATTCCTTTACCAGCTGGGTACATTTCTGTAAAATAAGGTCTATTTGTTTTATCTTTAATTAGTTCATCAAATTTTAAAATGTAATCAATTGCAGGACTTAACGAAATTACGTATATATTATTTGCCATATTTGAATTTTTTCTTTCTATGTTTATATTTTACTTTTGATTTAATGCAACTTTTGGATTAATTAATTTTTCGGAAATTTCTAACTTGTGAATATCATTAAAATATAATGCTTTAAATTTTGAAAGATCTTTATTTTTAATTAATTCAACTTTTTCAACTTGTTTTTCAAAATTTTGATAATACTTTTCAGTGATTTCGCTTAGATATAAACGACTATTTTCAATATCTGTTGTTATTGTTTTAATTTTTGTTTCTAAGTTTTGAATTTTATCTAATTGAGAGTCTTTATTTTTAAAGGAATTAACTACTATTGATTTATTTGCTTCATTAGAATTTATCAACTTTTGGTTTTTGTTAAATGATTTTGCATCATGATCTTCTTGTTTTTCTAAAAGTTTTTTTAATTTGAATTCTAAATTATTTTTGACAACCAGTTTAGATTTTCCATATTTTTTTAATTCTGTTTTTAGAATTTTTAGGTTTTTCAATTCAGCTTGAATGTCTAAATATATTTGATTTAAATTCGATTGATCTTCTGATTGAATCAATTTCGCTTTTTGAATAATTTCATTAATTAACTTTTTATCCAAATTTTTATTCTGAAGATTGTCAATGAATTGATTTATTTTATTTGTTAATTCTTGGTCATATTTTTCTAAGATAATTTTTAAAAATTCTAATCTTTTAATTGCTTCTTCATAATTTTTGTTGTTTTTTAGATGTTTAAGTAAATGAATCAATTCATTCGCATTAAAGTCAATTTTGCTTTTTAAGAATTCTTCTTTAGCAAATGATCTAGTAGTAATTGTTGCTAAGGTTTTTTCATTTTTTTCTTCTTTTCACAAAAGGACTGTTAAAATTATTCCCAAAGCAAATGCTGATAAATCAATGATAATAGCATAAACTAGTTTATCAGTATATGCTAGGAAACCAACGATTCCTCCTAGTCCGGCTAGATTATTTAAACCAACACCAAAAATTCCAATCGCTCAAGCACCGATTCCCCCAGCTAATACTCCAGTTATAAATGGAATTAATCTTGGTAAATTAACAGCATAAATACATGATTCAGTTGGACCCGAAATAATTCCAGGAACAGCAGCTGCAACTGCAGCAGACTTATCAGTTGCTTTACGGCTTCGTAATGCAACTCCAATGGTTGCCCCCATTTGTGCTCAAGCTGCAGCAAAAGCTGCTGCTAAAAATATTGATGGGTTAGCACCAGGTTGACCTAAAGCAGTTACGGCGGCAAAGAATAAAATATTATGTACACCCAACACAACCAATGGTTGTCAAGTTAAACCAACAATTAAAGCTCCAATTCCGAATGGCAAGCCCATAAATCAATTAAATGCAGTTAATAGGGATGATTCAACAACTCCCATCACAGGTCCGAATACAAAGAATGCTAACAACCCTCCTATGAATAATGATAGAAATGGATTTAATAAAAAATTAACTGTTGAATTAAGATATTTTTCCATTATTTTTTGAAAATAAGCAATAACAACCCCAATTAAAATGAAGGCTAAAATTGTTGAATGGAACGGTTTTAAAATAATTTCTCAATTACCTAGTTCAAATAATTTAATTCCATCAATTGGAATAATTGGAGAGACCATTATTAGCCCCAAAGCGATGGCGATTGGTGTTTTTCCACCTAAATATCTAACTGTTGATCACAAAGCGATTACACCCATCATTTTAAAGCCTGTACTCGCTATTATGTTAAGAACTAAATCAAAAACATTATAATCTTTACCTAGAACGGCATCTTTAATTGTTGAATCAGATCCTAATCCGGATCTAATTAATAATTGTTGAAAGGCCATTAATAGACCAACCCCAATTAAAAATGGGATTAAGGGTCCAAAAATCGCTGATATAGATTTAATAAATCTTTTGTATCATGCTACATTTTGTTTTATGTTTTTGTTCTCATAATGAATTTCAAATTCGTTCAAATTCTTCTTTGGGGTTTTTGCAATTTCTTTTTTAAATATTTCCGTAACTATTGATACATCTGGTCCAATTATGAGTTGTAACTCACCATTAGACCATAATGCACCTTTTAAATTAGTGATTGTTTTTAATTCTTCGACGACTGGAATGTTAGGATCGTGTAATGCCAAACGCATTCTAGTCGCACAATGATAAACATCTTTAACATTATTAAATCCACCAATTTTTTCTAAGATATTATGAACAAGCAATTCATGCTTATTATGTTTATTCATAGAATTTCTCCTTTTTTGCTTATAAATTTTAAGCAGGAATAAAATTTCCTTTGTATTCAGAGGGTGTATTTTCACTTATTAATGTTGTAGCATTTTTGGTTTCGACTTTAATTTTATTTTTAGAATTAAATTTACTTGAGTCCATTAGAATAAAAGATTTTTCAGAATTTTTTATCACTCGTTCTTTAACCATAGCTTCTTTAATGTTAGTGGTATAGAAATTATTTTCATCAAGACTGTTCATTCCGATAAAAGATTTATTAAAATAAAAATTATCGATAAATTTTAATGATAATTCTCCAGCAGTTGCATGGGTTGATGGAATGATCACCCCACCAACTAAACAAACTTCAAAATCTAATTCTATCAACTCAAGCGCAATAGAATATCCATTAGTGACAATGGTGATATTTTTATTGATTAAATATTTAATCATTTGTTTAGTAGAAGTACCTGTATCAATAAAGATTAAATCTCCATCTTCGATTAATTCAACAGCTTTTTTAGCAATTAGATCTTTTGCACCAAGATTGATTCTGCTTTTTTCTTCATCAAAATGTTCTTGCATTTTTTTAGAATTCGAATTTAAAGATTTAGCTCCGCCATAAACTTTAATAATTTGTCCTTCGTTATGCAATTCATTAACATCAGATATAATCGTTTGAATAGTTGAATTAGTTAATTCGGCTAACACTTTGTTTTGAACAAAGTCTTTTTCCTTAATGATTTTAATGATTTTTTCTCTTCTTTCATCTTTTAACAAAATAAAACCCTCCTATCCATAATATAACACGAGTTTTAAAATAGTTTAAAATTTATTAAAAATATTTAAAATAGTTTAAAACTTAAATGTTATTTTCGTTATCAATATTATAAACCAATGAACACATTCAAAAAAATTATAAATCACAGGAAAAAAGCATTTTATAATAATGATGAGGTGAAAAAATGAAAAAAATTTATTATTTATTGTTGGGTGTGTCGCCTACTTTAATGCCTTTTTCAAAGAATGCAATTGATATGATAGCTATTAACGACGATAAGTTTCAAATAAGTGTTGATGAATGCAATGTAGACGATTGAAATGAAAAGTATATTGTTATTGATTTTTCGATAATGACAACAACTCAAAATTCCGGATTTAGAACATTTGATTTAGAAGTAGAGAAAAGAATTACAATTGATAGAAATGGTAAAAAGGAAATTATTATTAATTGAAAATATTATTCTGATAATAAATGATCAAAAATACACAAAGAAGGTATTAAATGAAATCACAAAGGATTTTGAATAGGAGAAATGATAAATGATTTTTTTAAAGATAATCAAATAATGTTATTTAAAAATTTAGTTCGTGGTGAAAGATTTGGATACGATATCCAACAACCTGATGCAATGATGGCACAATTATTTATGATTGTATTTAAATTGCATTTTTCGACATTGACCGTAAATTATACAAGCCCAGAATGATTTATAGCAATTACTAGTATTGGTGGTTTTAGCACTTCTGCAAAAGATACTCCTAAATATATGAAATTAAGAAAAACTAGAGAAGGTAGGCATGAACTAAATTTAAATTATTTTACTAAAAATAAAGAAGATCAAAGAGAAATTATGGAAAAATGTTTTGATTTTATTTTTTACTCAAATATTTTTTCAAAATATAATATCGAAGATCTATGACATAAAAATTGAATAAAACTTTAAAAATGAATTTACACAAAATTTATAAACTCCCATTTATTTTTGCCAATTTACAGCCTATTAAATTATTATCTAAATCGAGGTTTGTTGTTTCTTCTTAAGAAATTACAACATAATCAAAAGAATTATGTTGTTTAACTAATTTTGCAAATGATGGGTATGAAATATCGTATAAAACTACAAAATTTTACATTTTTGAATTCTAAATTTTTTTTCTCTATGATTATATTTTCTAGCCATAATAAAATCCATTTTCTTTACACATAATCTTAAAAACCGTTTTATTGTGATTTTGATTATGTGTTCTGAAAAAGAATTAACTGTAACTTAAAAAATTACATTAAGTTATTTTAGCTATTATTCATTTTATTTATCATTTTAGAAAATACATTAAACATTTTAGATATACCATCATGAAGATCATCTTTCTTATTAGAATCAAAGTCATTACCATGAATAATGTCATTTATATAGGAAATGTTCTTTTGCATTATTTTAAAATCATATTTCTCAATATTAAAATCTTGAATTATTTCATCCGCAAAATCAATCAATTCATTCGGAAAATCCTTATATTTTGTCTTTATTTCAATTGCTTTAAAACGACGTTTAATTTTTGACCCATCTTTATATTTTTTTAAGTAATCGGCAAAACTCTTATTTTCTTTAGTTTTTATATTGTTTTCGATTTCTGCTATAGTTTTTAAAATTGAAATTATCGATTCGAATTTTTTATCATCTAATTCTAGATCATCTGAATTATTTGTTTTATTAAATATACTAAAAAAATATTTTATTTCATTATTCTTATAAACAACCTCAAAGTTTCAAATAATATAATACACAAGAAAGATTTCGCTAAACATTCTTATTAATGCATAAAATGTATATTCGTATTTTATTAGTATTTTTTTATCAACTTCTTTGTTGGTAGTTATTTTATAAATTTCCGATAATATCTTACGAATGTAATCAACTCTATGATCTATTATATGTCTATCGCCCAAATTATTTCACATGTCCAATGTTGATGATCTAATGTTTTTTGCTATTTCAGCCTTAATTTTTAGCGGCTTTCTATCAATCTCTTTGTTAATTCTAATTATTTTTTTCTCTTCATTAGTTAAATTTTCTTTATAAAATTTTTTCACACAATCATGAATTTTGTTATTTATTTTAGAAAAAATTTCAATTAATTCTTGGTCTATTTTATTTTTATTTTTATCTATTAAATGGGTTCTCACCATATTTGTATCTAAACCCATTTCATTAGTTAAATTAAAACTTATATAAATTAAAGATTTTTTTGTGTTTAAATCAAAATCATCTTTTTCTTTAATGAAATCTTTTGTATTTATAAAATTTTTTACACCATTTATGAAAAGGATTCTATGAGGCTTAGAATTTTTATCTTCATTTGATTTTTCTAAAAACATATTATTAATTCTATCTAAATGAGTTTCATCTATAGAATCATTATCTTCTGTTTCTGGTTTAAGACTTCTTAATCCAAAATTTATATTTGTGTTTATATAATATTGTTTTTCTAAAGGATATTTTATTTGTTCAAAAACTTTATTTGGTTCGTATATTTCATCATTAATTGGTTTAGTGTATTCAATGTCAATACAAACTTTATTATCTTTATGTAAATATTCTGCATTTATTTTTCATATAAAATAATTATTATCATCTATAAATTTAAAATCCGATTTTATATCGGATGGTGTAAAAACATCTTTCTTGTCTACTATTTTTTTATTTTCTTCATCCGAAATAGTTAATTGTTCTTGGATATAACTTGGAATAAAAATAAAATTAACTTTGAAGTTTTTAGATAATGTTAAATAGGCTAATTGTTGTTGGATATTTTCAAAAAGTTCTTTATATATTAAGTTAGGAGAAAAACACTCATTTAATTTATTTTCCAATATTATTATTGTTTTAAAATTTTTAAAATCAATTGGGTTAGCATCAATAATTTCTATCTCTTCTATTTCATTATTTGAATCATTTAAATATTTTCACCACTCTATTTTTTTATGCAAATTATTTATAGAGTGTATTTCTGTTTGATTACAAAATCTTAAACATGAGAAAAAACCATTTCCTTTTGAACCCGTAAAAATTCTTTCTTCTAAAATTCCATCTTTATTTATAATTCTTGGTTCGTTTGTTTTTTTATTACTAACATCAACAATTTTTAAATTTTGAAAATCTTCTTGAGAAAACCCATTACCATTATCAGAAACAATTATTTGATTTAATTTTGCATTAAATAAAATTTCAACATTTGTAGCATCTGCATCATATGCATTTTTTATTAATTCCATTAAGGCTTGTTCATCAGTAATAAAAAATTGATCTCTCTGGTTTTTTATGTAATTTATAGATGCTTTTAAAAAATCTTTACTCATTATTATCTCCTATGATTATTATAGCAATATTAAATTTTAGAATTGGCAATAAATTAGTATCTATTTATTGCCAATTGTAATTTTCTACTTGAACAAAATATAATTTTAATAATTTAAATGTTTTTCATAGATTACAAAATGTTAAAAACAACACATTTTTTTTATCAAGATGGTGCTTTTAACATGTCGAATTCAAAATTCGTTTGAGTATGTTTAATGTTTTATAATTAATTACCCTTAATTAAAGATATATATTATGACAAGTTTCTTATTTGTTTAATCAAATCATAAGCCATATTTATTTTAGTCATTATTTCCTTAGCTTCTTCAGTTTTGTTTCTATCAGGATGATATTTCAAGGCAAGTTTTCGATATTTGGTTTTTAAAGCTTGATCAGAAATATCCTCATGAATCCCAAGTGTTTGATAAGCTTGATTCAGAGAACTTGCTTGTTCAACCATATGATCATCAATGACTTGTTTGAGGTTTTCAATTTCTTCTTTCAAATCATCAATTGCTTGTTGAATCGGTTGTTGTTTTGCTAATGTGCTGCACAATTTTATTATCTCTTCTAATAATTTGATTTGGCCTCGAGATATTCTCATTATTTTCTTTAAAGTTTTCACAAAAGTTTCTTTTGTGATTTTTTCTTGTAACGCTAATTTTTCTGCTTCAGCATTTAAGACAAATTGTAAGTTTAAATTAATTAATGGATCATTGTCATCATTTTTATCAACTTTTTTAATTAACCATGAAAACAAGAAGATTCCAACTTCCAAAGCAGTAATAATAACAAAACATATCATTCAATCAAGACCAGTACTAAACTTGATAATTAAACCGATTCCAAGTGTTAATCACCCTACTCATCATTTCATAATTAATCCATCCTTTTTAATTATTTATCTCTTCTTTTTTGTAATTATATAATGCTTTCATTCATTTCAACTTATTTTATTTCATTCTCAAAAGCACTTACTTTTGAGAATGAAATAATTCGCTTTTTATTAGGAAAATTCCCAATTTTAGTACCTTTTTCTTTATTTAAAGTTGATTTCTGCAAAAAATATATTTTTTAAATTGAGGGATAAAGATAAATATTGGTCAATCCAAGAATAAAATAAGAGTGTGAAAGGATGTGCTTGTGATGAAAAAATTTAAATTACATGGTTTAACGAACAAAGTTAAAGTCAAAAAAAATAAAGTTGTGAAAAAGTCGAGTAAAAAAGTTGATTATTTTATTGATCGTGAAAATGAAAATAATTTTTATCAACAATCCCGGAAATTTATCCTTCACTTTAACCCCCAATAAGATTGAACATAAAGGCAAACGTTGAGTTTCCAAAATGCGTTATTACCCAAATAGTAAAACATTATCGATCAAAAAATTAAAACTTGATCGGATGAAAATTATTCTTAGTTTAATTGATGAGTTACATCAACAAAAATACGATTTAAAAGTTTTTGACCCTCGTGAGTTTTTGGATTTATTTATTAGTAAAGTTGGTTTAATCGAAGAATTAAACCATTGAACTCCCAAAATTGATTTAATTTTGCAAAACTATTATGACGGAACACCACCGGTGTTAAGTCATAACGATTTAGTTCCAGAAAATTTCTTAATTAAAGAACATCAAATCTTTTTGATTGATTTTGAATATGTTAGTTATAATCATTATCTTTATGATTATGCAAGTTTTACCAATGAATTATATCCAATGGTCAAAAAACGTGAATTTATTAAATTGTTAAATTTAAGCCATCAAGAATTAATCAAACTCAATCAATTAATGCAATATCAAACTTATCTTTGAGCTCATTGAGCAAAATATATGTATCAAGCAAGTCGAGAAAGAAAATACTTAAAACTCATGAAAGAAAAAATAGAACAACTTGGTTAGTTGTTCTATTTTTTGCTTATTTATCGTTTCTGAAATTTTTTCCAGGTTTTGACCCACCATCAAATCCATCACGATTTGATGAACGTTTAGGTTTTGAATCACTTCATGAATTACTTCTTGAGCTTGGTTTTTTATCACCTCAAGAATTACTTCTTGAATCAGATCTAGCTCCATCTCTTGAACTTGGTTTTTTGTCCCCTCAAGAATTGCTTCTTGAATCAGATCTTGCTCCATCTCTTGAAGTTGGTTTCTTATCTCCTCAAGAATTACTTCTTGAACTTGGTTTTGAATCACCTCAAGAATTGCTTCTTGAGTCATCTCTTGAATTAGTTCTTGATTCAGATTGAGCTCCATCTCTTGATGCTCCTCGATCAGATCATGAATTGCTTCTTGAACTTGGTTTTTTATCCCCTCAAGAATTGTTTCTTGACCCATCTCTTGAACCACTTCTTGATCCACCACGTGAGTCTGATCGTTGACCATCTCTTGATCCACTTCTTGAACCACCACGACTGTTTCCGCGACCAGAATCTCTTCTGTCAGCATAACTAGTTCTTGGACGGTATTTGTCATGAATTTCAGGACGGTCCATGTCTTTTGATTTTTCCAAACCAATATCGTCAATTAATTCTTCATCAATTTCTAAATTAAATTCTTTAATCACATGGTTTAAATGTCTAACTGCATTAATACTATTAATGAAAGTAATTGTTGATCCAGTTTCGTTGTTTCTTCCAGTTCTTCCAATACGGTGAACAAAATATTCGTCATCCACAGGCATTTCAAAGTTAATCACATAATCAATTCCATCAACGTGAATTCCACGAGCAACAACGTCAGTTGCAATTAAAGCTCTAAAACGACTTGTTTTAAAATCTCTCATCACTCTTGTTCTTTGAGATTGTTTTTTATCTCCATTAATTACTTCGTTTTTAATTCCAGCTTGGTCTAAAACACGAGAAATTTTAGTTGTGTTAGCACGAGTATTGGTAAAGATAATAAATCTTTGCATGTTGTGTTTTTCGATTAATTTAACCATTACATCTTCTTTTTTGTAACCTTTAGTAATTACATAAGTGTTGTTGATGTTGTTGTTTACATCCATTTGGTTTTGAACTTCGATAAACTCGTATTCACCCATATATTTATTTGCGATTGCTAAAACTTTTGGTGAAATTGTTGCTGAATATAATCCAATTTGAACTTTGTTTTCAACACCGTTGAAAACAGCGTCAATATCATTTTTGAATCCTAATTTTAGCATTTCATCAGCTTCATCAAGAATAATTATTTTAACATTATCTAAACGTAATGTTTTACGGTTAATGTGATCATTAATTCTTCCTGGTGTTCCGACCACGATTTGACAATTTTTTAATTTAGCAATTTGGTCACCCATTCTTGCTCCACCAATTAATGGTGCAATTTGCACATTTGCCATCATTGAACTAAATTTTTTGAATTGGTCCAAAATTTGTAAAGCTAGTTCTCTGGTTGGTGCCATCACCACTGCTTGTACTTTTTTATCTGTTACATCTATTTTATGTAAAATCGGTAAAGCGAAAGAAGCTGTTTTTCCAGTTCCTGTGCTTGATTTTCCGAATAAGTTTTTGTTTTCCAAGAAAACGGGAATTCCCTTTTCTTGGATTTCTGTTGGTTTAGTAAATCCATTTTTCTCAAGTGATCTTAAGATTGAATCGTTCAACTCTAATTTTTTAAAAGCCATTGTTTCTCCATCTGCATCTTGTGCATTTATTCATGAAATAAAACAATTTTTTCCCTTTTAAATCATAAACTTTCCTAATTATATCACAATTGCTCAAAAAGCAACTAAAAACTTTAATCTTTTTCAGCAATCATTCGTTCTAACTCTAACCCAACCCCATTTTCATGAACTGGTTCAATAATTTTTCAAGCAACTTGTTTCAATTCATCAACCCCGTTGCCAACACAAATACCTTTTTTTACACCTTGGATCATGGTTAGATCATTATAATTGTCCCCAAAAGCCACAATTTCTTGATAATCAGCATTAACAATTTCAGCTCATTTTTTCAAACCAGAGAATTTATCCACCCCAAATGCGGTAATGTTATACATTTGTGGGTACGATTCGACACTTGTTGTTGCATGAGCGTATTTTTGAAAAATTTCATGCAATAATTTTTCTTCTTGGTCACTATTAGTTTTAATAATAAATTCAACAATTGAAGAATTCTGTTCCTCAACAGCTTGACGTAAATCTGCATAAGTTTCAAATTGTTGAATTTCTCAACGATGCTTCTTCTTGATTGATTTTTGGTATTGAATTCAATATTCAATTCTCATAGCACCAATTTTGGCAAGCATTTGGGTTGGGCTGTAAAGCATAATTTCGACCCCAATTGCTAAACAATCATCAAAAATTTGGAACACTAAATCATTAGGAATAGTTTGGGCAAATAAAACTTTTTGGAGTTTTAAATCCATCACGACCGCCCCATTACAAGCAACAATTGGGAGTTGCACGTTTAAATCATCAACTAATTTAAGATTGGCCATAGCCAATCTTCCAGTAATTAAACCAAAACGATATCCACTTACTTTTTGGTATTTGCGAATGGATTTTTTTGTCGCTTCTGATGGGTAAAAACCGTTATCCACAATTGTTCCATCACAATCGCTTAAACAATATTCATAAGGTGTATCAAAAATCATTATTCCTCTTTTCCAACCCAAGCCCCACTCAATAAGTAGTCTCTGCCTTTTTGGGTTTCTTCTTTGCTTAAATTTAAATAATCTCACTGTCTTAAAACTTCATAACTAGCAATTCCAACAGTGTTGGCAATATTAATGCTTCTGGCTTGTTCAACCATCGGAATGCGGAACGTTGTCTCAATATTGTCAATCAAAACTTGTTTTGGAATCCCGGTTGATTCCTTGCCAAACATTAAATAAACTTCTTGATTAAGATCTTTGAAGTTAAAATCACTAATTGGTTTTTGTCCATATCTTGATAAACAAAATAAGGGTTGTTGTGGATGTTGGTTGATAAAATCATTTCAATCATCATAGCGAACAACATCCACAAATTGATGTTCGTTGGCACTTGGTCGGGCTAAATGACGATCATCATAAATAAAACCAAATGGTTCGATTAAATGTAATCGAGCATCAATCGCGACACAAGTCCGCATAATTGCCCCCACATTTTGAGCAATTTCAGGTTGATATAAAACAATGTTAATTTTTCTCATTTCTTCCTCCTAAATATGTTTTTAATTTTTGACTTGCAATTTGTCTTGATGAATATTCGTTCTTCTTGGCTGGTCCCATTTCTGAATAAGTAACTTCACTTCCATCAGGAATAAAAGTTAAATCATAACCAAAGCCTTGGTGATGATTTTGAACTTGATGACTAATTTTACCTTGAACAATCCCTTCAAAAGTTTCGACTTTATCACAAGTCACATCAACAAGAGCCATCACACTAATCATTTGTGCATTTCAATTACTTTGATCAGTTTCAACGTTAATTTTATCAATTAATTTTTGATTAATTGTTGGTCAATCAGTAATTGGATATGCTCAACGTCGTGAATAAATTCCGGGAAAATTATCTAATGCTTCAACTTCAATGCCGCTATCATCAGCCACAACCATTCCTTGAATATGTTCTGATAATGCTTGGGCTTTTTGGACCGCATTTTCAGCAAAAGTTGTTCCAGTTTCGTCTGGTTCAACATAGTCTGGTAAATCTTTTAAAGTTTTTATTTCAAAATTTGAAAGAAAAACTTTAAATTCATTAACTTTATCTTCGTTGGATGTAGCAATCCAAATTATTGGTTTATTCATACTATTTATTTTAAAACAAAAACAAAAAAAGATACGAAAAACTAGCATTAAGTTTTAATATATCTAATCTTTTTTTGAATTTTAATAAGAAATTTTAAAATATTTTTATTTGTTAATTTCTGGTTTATTTGGTTGGGGATTTATACCAATAGTAAAAGAACCTAGAATGTAAGATGAATCAGATGAAGCTATAACATTTATGTTTCCAACTTCAACCTCATCACCTAAACCAGGGATTATAATTTTCAAATCTTTTTCTAAAGTAATGTCATTTAAATTAGGTAATTTTTTTATAATTTCCCAAATTTTTATTCTAGCTAATCGTTTTGTTTGACCAATGGTGATTGTTTTTAAAGATTTTAAATAATCAATATATTCCGAAGGAGTAAGTATTCTTTTAATTGTATTATCTGGAACACCTCATGCAATATCTTTTGGAGTAATATCAACTTTTCTTCGTAAAGGAAAACTGCATATCAAATATCTACCACCACCTGCAAATATACCCCCATTCTTTATTCAATGAACCTTTAATTTAGTATTTGTTGTTGGTAAAATGTCAATTCAACCCGTTTCAGAAGTTGTTGATAAATCAATTTTGTAATCTATATCTTTTTTTGTAGCTTTATTATACGCAGTTATTGATTTTTCAATAATTTCTTCGATTTGTGTAACAAACATTCCTCCAAATAATTTGGGTGTTTGTTTATCTGACATTTTATAAAGATCTGTTATGTCTTCAGTTTTACACGAAACGACCATTGTCGCAGTACCAATAGTAGTGCTAATGACACCAAAAACACCTAGTAATGTTAATAATTTTTTCATTTCTAAAACCTCCTTTTTAGTTTTATTTTGCTTTAAGTTTTTTATCTCTAATTAATTAATGATGTTACATGTTTCAAATGCCAATATTTTGCATGTCTTTAATCATTAATCCTAATTGATAATCAGAAATTTGAAATTTACCATAATTTTTTAGAAATCAATCATTAAACATCCTTTCACCAAAATTAACTTGATTTTCAAGCATCCAAATTTGAAGTTCAGAAGTTACTGTATCTGTTACACGGTTTCAAAGAATTGCTGTGCCCACTGCTGCTGCAATCACGAGTCCCAATCCAAAGATAAGACCTGCTCATGCACTAAAAGGCTCTTCGGAAAATCGATCTGGAATAAATATAAAACAACCAATTAAAAATATTATTGCTAAAATTATTGTAACTACCAATAAAATAATTGCTCAAAAATTATAGCTATAGTGTTCTAAAAATTGTGTAGGGAATGATTTTATTAGTTTATCGGGGTTTATCTGTTCTAGATTTAACATATTTTTCTCCTTCTTATCTGGCTATAGATTTATGTTTTATACATAGAATTAAATTGGAAAAAATAAATTCTACAATTTGCAAAAATTGGCATTTTGAACTATTTTTTTACTATATTCTTTTGTTATTATATCAATTTATAGAGATTAGAGTATGTTAAATGCAATACTCAGGGAAAAGAATTGGCGTCTTTAACATACTCTAATCTGCTTCTAATTTTTATAATTTAGAATTTTTTATTTATATTTATATATGCTTATTTTCTATTGATATTAAAAATTTTCACAATCCCATCTTTTTATACATTAATATTTCAACATTGTATGTGTACGTTTAAAACACATATCATTAAGCAACAATACTATTCAATTAATTAATTAAACAAGAAATTTTATTAAAACACTTTTTTATGATAAAAATCATTTTTTGATAACCTATCAAATGAACTCATAATATTGTAAAATCATTGTATGAAAAAAATCCTTAATACAACAAATAAAATTAAAATAAAAAACAATGTTTTTATTAAAACTTCGAATAAAAACATTGATTATTTTATGGATCGCGAAAATGAAAAAAAGTTTTATGAACAAGTTCAAAATTTAGACTTTATTCTTGTTCCAAATCAAATCAAACATAAATGAAATAAATGAGTTTTTAAAATGCCTTATTATGAAAATGCTACAACTTTAAAGCTTAAGAGTTTAGACATTCAAAAAATGAAAGAAGTTATCGAATTAATTCATCAATTACAACAACAAAAAGTTGATTTAAAGTTGTTTAATCCTCAAGCTTTTTTAAAATTATTCACTAACAAAGTTGGAGTGATTGAAGAATTAAAAGTTTGAAAAACAGAAATTCACTTAATTATTGAGAACTATTATGACGAAACACCACCGGTGTTAAGTCATAATGATTTAATTGTTGAAAATTTTTTAATTAAGGATCACAAAATGTTTTTAATTGATTTTGAATATGTGAGTTTAAATCATTATCTCTTTGATTATGCAAGTTTCATCAGTGAAGCGTTGCCAAAATCAAAACATCAAGCATTTATTTCGTTGTTAAATTTAACTCCAAAAGAATTAATCAAACTTAACCAATTGATTCAATATCACAACTTTCTGTGAGCTCATTGAGCTAAATATTTATACCAAGTCACTCATAGACCAATTTATTTAGAAATCATGAAACAAAAAATTCGTCAAATCAATGATAAGTAAAACCAGGAAGCAATTATCTTGTAATTGCTTCCTAGTTTTTAATTTTAAATTATCATTAATTTTGGTTATTTCTTTAAATCATTTTTACTAAATGCATAAGGAAGAAAATCTTGAACTTCAAATTCATCTTGATAGCCTTTTTGACTATAAATCCAAACTTTTTGGTTTGGATTTAATAATTCCATCATTACTTGACGACACACACCACATGGTGATCCGAATTCCAGAGCATCAGTATACAAGGCAAATAATTCAACATCATCTTTTGTATAATCGTTGATAAAAAGTTGAGGTAAAGCAACCCTTTCAGCACAAATACTTGGTGAATAAGCCGCATTTTCAACATTCACACCATGAATTTCTTGACCATTTTTCAAGTACAAAATACAACTCACTTTGAAGTGAGAATAAGGTGAATAAGATTTGTTTGCTAATGTTTTTAAATCATTAAAAATTTTGTCTTTATTTAAGGGTTGGTTGCTTTTTAATTTCATATTTATATTATAATAAATTTAATCTTAAATAGAAAGTTTAGTTTCAAGTAAAACGAGGTGAGAGATGTTTTCCTTTAAAAATAAGTTTAATCCTAGTTTCTATAAAGATTGAAAATTTTGATTTGAATCGATTCTTGGTTTCATGATTCTTGGATTTTTAATTATGCAACTTTTATTTGGAATTTGAGGGATTTTAAAAGTTCAAATTCAATTAAATGGTTGAATTGAAGCGCATCCAGAAGCTAGTTTAGAAAAAATTTTAGAGCATCTACAGGACAAAACAATCTTTGAACGTTCAAGTGCTGTTTGAGTAACTGTGGGAATGGGTTATGATTCAAAAGGACCAGTTCCAATGGCATCTGGGGCAATTGGGTCATATATTTTTTACTGATTTAGTTTTTTTACTCACCTTTCAAACATTTTAGTAGCAGTTTGATTATTGTTGCTTGCTTGATGCAAAATCTACCCAAGAAATGAATATCGCTTTTTAAATTATAATTGAAGCTTGGTTGTGCTAACTTTCATTACTTTAACATCAGTTGTTTATATTTCGATTTTAGCTCCTGCTTATTTCTTGGATCCAAAACAACGAGTTGAAAAATTAACTGTTATGAGTGTCTTTTTCGGAATTGCATTACATGTCGTATTCCCTTGATCATTTATTGCTTATCAAGTTTTTATTAACCCAATGAAAGCGCAATATTCACCAAAAGAATATGCCAGAAGAAAACTTTGAGGTGGTCCTTTAATCCTAATTATTTATACTGGATTTATTTTAATTCGTGGTGAAGTTCGTTATCAAGATACAAGTGTTGGTTCAACAAGATTTCCTTATTTCTTCTTCAATATTCATGCTGACAATATTTTAGGTCTACCTGGATGAGCTTGATTTGTGATTGCAGTGATATTAATTTTAACAATTTATTTTTCTGCTTCTAATTTTTATAACTATGTGATTTGAAAAAAAGAGCATAAGAAACCTAAAAATAAAATTCAAGAAATTCAAGAAATTCAAAAAGTTCAAGAAGATAAAGAGGTTGTAATAATCGAAGAATAAAATCTTGCTTTGATCACTTTATTCTATAAGCACTATCTTTCGAGTTTAATTAATTTAAAAAACAATCATTTCGCAATGATTGTTTTTTAAATTTTTGTCTTTTAGAATAATGGATATTTTTTCTTAGTTGTTTTTATAACAATAAATCTTTATTTTTGAACACTTTTATTGAACCAATAAAGAAACCTATATTTGCAGGAATACCAACTAAATAGGCAAAAATCATTGTTCAATCGCCTTGGAGGATAGTGTTTAAATCTGCAAAACCAAAAACCGAAATATAATGAAATTCTTTTAATATTTCATACTCACGGAATATAAATGAAATCATATTCATAAGGATTGAAAAAACCAAAATCCCACCAGTAATTAATAAAATCTGTTTTTTCTTATTAAAAATGACATTACATAAGAAACTAATTGATGCTAATGTTCATGTCCCTAAAAAATAAGTTCAATTTAAATTAATAAATTTACCATAATCAGATCCAGAAAAAAATTTGGATAAAAGGATTGTGCCAAAAAGCATTTGAAAAATAAATAATGCAACAATTGTTAAAAACATTGCGATGTATTTGCTTAGTAAAATTGTATTTCGCGAATTTTTAGACACTAGCAGAATGGCCAAACTAGTATTATCAATTTCTTTGTTTAATAAGCTAGTTGGAAATAAAATTGCTAATAGCCCAAAAACAATGACAGCTAATGGTTGATAAACTGTCGTACTAAACCCCATCAACGTATTACCATAAGGTTTTTCAGGAGTTGCTTTATTTTGTTTAACGATTTCAGCAATCATGCCCATTAAAAATAAAACAGCAATAAAAACGAAAATGGTGATTAAAAATGCTAAATTTTGTTTGATTGAACGAAGAATAATCGTTCAATTAATTTTGGTTTTTGATAGTTTCATTGAACCCCTTTACATTATAAATATCTCAAAAGATTTTTTGAATTGTTAAATTTTCTTTTTTGATATTTGCCATTGTGTTGTTATACATAATTCTGCCATGTTTTAAAATTAAAACTTGATCACATAATTGTTCAACTTCATCCATAATATGTGAACATAAAACAATTGTTTTACCTTGATTGCGCATTTCAACAATTGTTTCAATAAATTTAGCCTGCATGACCGGATCTAAACCAGCTGTTGGTTCATCTAAAATATAAAGATCAAAATCTGCCATTAAACAAGCAATGATTGCGACTTTTTGTTTCATTCCTTTGGACATTTTTTTAATCAAACTTTTCGCATCTAATTCGAAATATTCAATCAATTGATGCATTTTTGTCAAGTCTTTGATTTCTCTTAATTTTGCATAAAATAACAAATAATCTAACCCTGTTCCTTCGTTGGGAATAATCGGTTCTCCTGAAATAAAACCAATTGTTTGATTGATTTGATCATTGTTATTTCACACTTCTAAATCATTAACTCAAACATTACCTTTTTGTTGTTTGATAAAACCAAGAATGATGCGAATTAATGTTGTTTTTCCAGATCCTGATGGACCCATAAAACCAAAAATTTGTCCTTGTTGAATCTTGATATCAATGTCAAAAACACCTTTATCAGATCGGGGATAAATCATGGTTAAATTTTCTAATTTAATTTTTTCTTTCATAATAATTAACCTCCTATTTTTAAGAAAATAACTCAACAATTGTTGGTGGGGGAATGTTGAGTTTTTGGAAATTATTAAAATTATGAGCACGAATGATTTGATAGTTAATTTCACATTTTTGCAAAAATTCGACAATTTCAAGAATGAAAAATAATAAGCAATTCAGAACTAATGTTTTGAATTGTTGGTATCGAATTCAAATTAAAATTTTAAATTTATATTTTCTAAATAATAAGGCGATATTTGCAGATCAAGAAATATAAAAGGTTTGAAGAATAATTAAGGTAGTTAAAAACAAAGAACTAAAGAATAAACATGTAAAAATAATTCATCGAAAATATTTACTTGTTTCTAAAATCAACAAACTAAAGATTCCATCCTTTAGTATTAGTAACACAAATAAGTAATTCATCAAAATTAGGATCACAATTTTACATGCGAAGTTAATCGTTGATTTGATTGATTTAAAGTTGATTTTATTTTCACCAAACATAAATGGAAATAAGAAAGTTAAAAGTAAAATAAACTTAAAAAACTTAGAGACGATAATTTTCATATCTATATTTTAGCAAAATAAAAATCAGCTAGGCTGATTTTTACTATCTTTTGTTTTAAATCAATAGAATTCTTAGATCTATCTTTTGGATTTATTAAACGGAATCCCAACAGCGGCTGGCGCTTTGGAAGATTTCGAGAAAATCACCATCACAATGATTGTTCCAACAAATGGTAGAATTTTAAATAAAGGTGCAATTTTTTGAATAGATTCTACATCTGTAATATTTCCAAGGTTTTGACCAAGTGCAAATAAGAATGAGAATCCAACTGCCCCAATCATCATGTAGTGAATTTTTCATTGTCCAAAGATCATAATGGCAATTCCTAAGAATCCAAATCCTAACATGTTTCCTGTAAATGAACCATTTCCAGCAGCGGTTAGAACAAATAGTCCTCCACCAAGTCCAGCAATCACTCCAGAAATGAAAACTGCAAGATAACGGTATTTTTTCACACTAATTCCAGCTGCATCAATTGCGTTTGGATTTTCTCCAACCATTGCATATCTCATCCCTTGTTTTGTAAATTTAAAGAATAAGAAGACTCCAACTGCTAAAACAATAGCTAAGATCAGCGCCAAGGGGACGATACCACCATCAGCTGCATCTAATTTGATTGGTTTGTAATTTGATGAAATAACCATTGATTGTTCACCAAAGTATCCAGAAGAAGCAAAGAATAAACCAATTCCTAAGGCTAGGATATTAATTGCTACTCCAGAAACAATTTGATTGGATTTTAATGAAACCGAAGGAAATGCATGAAGCATTGCAAAGATTCCAGTGACTAACCCAGCTAGTGGTAAAACTCATAATTGTGAAAGGTTATCAGCACCTTTTTTGTTGACGAAAGTTCCGATAACTGCAACAAATAATGCCCCGATAATCATCATCCCTTCAACAGCAATATTAGTCACCCCTGCTTTTTCAGACATCAATCCTGAAATCGAAGCAAAGGTTAAAACAATAAATAAAGCGATAGCTACTGCAAATAAATTTGTCATATTATTTTGTCTCCTTTAAATTATTGTGTTTTGATTCTAACTTAAGAATCTGCGCTTCGAAATGTGCATAAATCTTGTGTTCTTGATGAATTAATTTTTCTAATTCATCAAGACCATGAGTTGATAAATTATTTAAATCTTTAATTTTTGTTTGAGTTTCTAGATTTAAATTTTCTAAGTTTTCTGCAAGTGTTTGAGATTTTTGTTTTTCCAACTCAATTGCTTGTTTGGCTTTAAAAATTTCAAGATTGACAGTTTGTTGATATTTAATTTTTCGAATTTTGAATGCGATTCTCATGCGATCAACAATTTTTTCTTGAGCATCATATGCTTCAAAAACTTGTGGTGTTAAAATAACATCGATTTTTTTCAAAGTTTGTTTAATTTTTTCTAATAAATTTAAATGTGATTCAAGATCTGTTAGTTCAGTTTTTTCAAATTCACTTTCTAAAGTTAATAAAACTTTTTGTGCAGCAAGAATTTTTTCATCACTTTTTAATAAATCAATCTCGCTCTTTTTATGATTAAATTCTGCTTTTAATTTAATAATTTTAGCATCCAATTCATTTTTGGCTCTTAGTTTTCACTCTTGAACATTTTGTTGAATTTGTCCTAATTCAACTCCGTCATTTTTAACAAATTGAATTTGGTTAGTACGTTTTGTTTTTAATTCTTGTAATTTAGTTTTGGTTTCTAATTTTAAAGTTTTAATTTGACTATTGTTTTTTTCAAGCTGATCTTTTAATGAAGTTTTAATTTCTAAAATTGATTTAGCTTTAACATCTTCAATTAAATCAGGATTGTTTTTAACAACACTTATTTTTCATTTAGCCTCTGATTTAGCACTTACGTTTCTTTCATGAAGGATTAAAATATTTTTTTCTAATTCAGAATTTAAAGCAAGTTTACCATCACGATATTCGAATAATAATTCTAAGCGTCCTCTTTCGGCTTGACCAAATTCTGTAGCTGCTTGAATCTCTTTTTTATAATGTTGTTTAGCAAGTTTAATATTATTTTCTAATCAATGTAATTGTTTATTTTTTCTTGTTTTAACTTCATCTTTGAAGATACCAAATTTTAATTTTGCTGCTTCAATTTTATTGATTGTTTCAGCATTGATTGTTTGTATTACTTCATCATTTCTTCTTTTAATACCTTTTAATCCTTTGATTGTATTTTTTTCTCAAATTCATTTTTTCAATTCTTTAATTGAGGTTTTGATATGTGTTAAAGCTAATGAATCTATTGCTTTAAGATCTAATTTAACAATTTTTTGATCAGCTTTTGTTTCGGCTGCTTTGACTGCTTTTTGATAATCTTTATTAAAAATGATAAGCATTTTCTTTAACAATAATGCCCATTTCTTTTTATAGAGAATGAGTAACATCTTGCGATCATTTTTAGATTTGAGAACAAAAATTCACATTTTAAAGATTTGCACAGGATTAAACATAATAAAGACTGCACTAATGGCTGCTAAATAAATGATGATTCCTGAAACTAAACCAGCAATTTGAGTAGGTATTCCATAAAGTGATGAAATTGGTGCTCCCGCATTTTGAATCACCCCTCATAATGCTCCGACAAAGATCAATCCAACAGGGTTATTAAAAGCAACTAACGAAATCGCAATCACATCAAATCCTAAGGTTGGTAAATTATCATTCCCAAAATAAGTATTTGGGTTCAATGTACACATTGAAATGAAACCAGCAATTCCAGCAATTCCACCAGAAATTGTCATTGCTAAAACAATTTTTTGTTTAACATTAATTCCAGAATATTTGGCAGCTTCAGGTGCACTTCCCACAGCTTTTAATTTAAAACCAAAAGTTGTTTTAGCAAGTACGATAGCCGCGATAATAACTACCCCAAAAGCAATTAATAATGGGGCAATGATTTCATTTCCACCCATTGATAATAACCCATCAGGAATGTGCTCTGATGCTCCGGCTAATGAACTAGAACCAAATTGATCAGGAAAACCATTGGTAAAAATTCATTTGAAGAAATATCAAGAAAATCAGTTTAATAAAATTGTTGTTACAACTTCGTGAATATTAAATAACGCTTTTAACATTCCGGCAATAAACGCCATGAATGCTCCTGAAAATACTGAAACCAAGAACAATAAGAAAATTGTTTGACCATTAATATCAGTTGTTCCTTTAGGAACAATGCTGAATAAAACAATGGTCGACATGCTTGTAGCAGTTAGGATTTGTCCTGGAGCACCAATATTAAACACTCCCGATTTAAATCCAATCGCCATTGCCACACCACCAACGATATAAACAGCAATTCAGTTAAAAGTTTGTGTTAAATATAGCTCATCAAATGCGACTTGAAACATTTTGAAGAAATAATCAAAGGGATTCACATTTAAAATCCCAATTAAGACTCCCGCAACAATGAATCCAACAATAATGGCAAAGATTGATCCTTTTAAATATTTACCCTTACTTTTAAATTCTTTTGAAGTAACAGTATCTTTAAATTTTGATGTTACAAATCATTTTTTATTATTGAATGTATTCATTTTTTGTTACTCCTTTTGTTTGGTCACCACCAGCCATCAATGCTCCAATTTGTTCTTTTTTAGCACCTTGACCTGGTAGTTCACCAATTATTTTTCCTTCGTTGATAACAACGATGCGATCAGCTAATGCCATCACTTCATTCAATTCATAAGAAACTAGTAAAACACCTTTGCCATTACTTTTTTCTTCTAAAATTTGTTGATGAATATATTCGATCGCCCCAACATCTAATCCTCTGGTTGGTTGAACAACAACCAACAAATCATGTTCTTTTCGTAATTCACGACCAACAACAACTTTTTGTTGGTTACCTCCAGATAAACCTCGAGCAATTGCGATTCCATTTCTAGAACCTCTAACATCAAAATCTTTAATAATTGATTGTGAATATCGGGCAATTGCTTTTTTGTCAATGATTCCTTTTTTAGAGAAAGGATAATTGTCAATTTGTTGAGAAATTAAATTGTCTTGAACAGAGAAATCTAAAAGCATTCCGTATTTGTGACGATCTTCAGGAATGTGTGACATTCCCAATTTATATCTTTTGTGAATATTTTCACTAATAAGGTTTAAATCTTTAAAGAGAATCGCTCCCGAATGAGCTTTAACTAATCCAGTGATTGCTTCAACTAATTCCTTTTGACCATTTCCTTCAACCCCAGCAATTGCTACAATTTCTCCAGGTCGAACGACTAAGTTAAAAGTTTCTAAAGCATTAACTTTATTATTTGTTTCTTTAGGTACACTTAAGTTTAGAATTTCTAAAATTGGTGCCTGACTTAAAACTGGGGTGTATTGGTTTTTAACCTCAACTAATTTACGTCCAACCATCGCTTCAGCAATATCACTAACTTCCATGTTTTTAACATCTAAATCAATAATTTTTTTACCACGTCGAATGACTGTTGCTGTGTTGGCAACTCTTTTGATTTCTTCCATTTTATGAGAAATAAAAATAATTGTTTTACCAGCTTTTTGAAGATTTAACATAACTTGTAGTAACCCATCAATTTGTTGTGGGGTTAGAACTGCTGTTGGTTCATCAAAAACTAAAATCTCAGCATCACGATATAAAATTTTTAAAATTTCTACACGTTGTTGCATTCCAACCGAAATATTTTCAATCTTAGCATCCAAATCAACATGTAAATTATATTGATTCATAATTTCAGTTAGTTTGGCTTTGATCTTGTTTTTATCTAAAAGGATGCCAAATTTTGTGCTTTCAACACCAAGTGCAATATTTTCTCAAACAGTTGATACATCAACTAATTTAAAGTGTTGGTGAACCATTCCAATTCCTAGTTTATTAGCTTTAATTGGGTTTGAAACAACAACTTCTTTTCCATTAACTTTAATTGTTCCACTTGTTGGTTGATATAAACCAAAAAGAATTGACATCAATGTTGATTTTCCTGCTCCATTTTCACCAACAAGAGCATGAATTGTTCCTTTTTTGACTTTTAAATCAACATCTTGATTCGCAATAATTGCCCCGTTTAAAAAGGTTTTAGTAATTTTATTTAATTCAATTGCGTATTCACTCATAATTACTTATCTCCTTTTGTTGTTTCTTTAAATGATTGTAATAATCTCACTAAGTAGTTGTTGTAACCATCAATTCCATTTACATCAATTTTTCAATCTTTAGGATCTAATCCTTTAGCTGTTTGAATAATTAATTCAGCTGCTTTTTTGAGTTCTGAGCCTTGAATATAATATTGTGGTTTTTCTCCTAATGATTTATAGAATGCAGGAATTTTTGTAAACAATTCTTTGGCAAAACCTTTATTGTAATCAACAGCATTAATTGCTTTATTTTCTCCAGTTTTTCATTTAACATTTGGATTTCTTGATGAAGAAACAGTTCAAGTTGGTTTTTGAACAGCTAAATAACCATCATCCGTCTCTTTACCATTTACATAGTGTGAGATTTTAGTTTTTGTTTCATCTTCATAAATATACTTTAAAGATTTACTTTTTTTGAATGAGTCAATTGCTGCTTGTGCTAACCCTTTTGTTGAAGAAGTTATAAAACGATCTTGAGCATTTTTATCAGATCCTACACTTTTAATTTGATCAGTATCAATTCCAACAATGAATGGTTTATATGATGCATCAGTTTCTGCAATATCATTTGTTTGTGGTCCGGCCACACCCATTATAATATCAGTACCATTTCCTGTTAAATAAGGTATGATTCCATTTCGATTAGCATCTCCATATCCAAAACTATTTGAAAATCAATTTCCATCAGAATTATTAATTGCCTTAACTTTATCGATAGTTCCTTCTCTAGCGTCGCCTTCTTTAGCATTTCCAGCATTTCCGAATTTTATTTTTTTTGGTTTGAAGTTTTTAACTTTGTCGTCACTATCTTTTAATTCAAATTCTTGTCCAGCAATGGTTTGATTAAATAATTCAATTGCAAGTAAATATCCTCACATTGAGTTATCGACAGAAAATTTAGAAGAAATCCCACCAAATGTTCCCATTGAAATTTCTCCATCTCCATTGGCATCACCATTTAATTTATTACCTTCAGTTCATTTTCCTGTAGTCATATCAATTTCTGGCATGTTAGCTCACAATGCTGTATCTCATGCAGCATTAAATCCACTTAATTCAGAATCGTATTGAACAGAAATAACGTTTTTATTTTGTGTTGGTATTGGTCTACCATTAGCTCCTAATTTAATGTTGCCATCTGCATCTTTTTCATATTTATAATCGACTTGAGCATCTAAAAGCACAAGTGTTTTTTCATCTTTTTCCATTCATTTAATCAGTTTCCCAACAGATCCTAAATGTCCAAAACCAGCTAACAAAATTGCATCAGCTTTTTTATATAACCCCATTTTGTAACCTGCATAAAAATTAGTTAAATCATGTCCAGCAGTTTCAACATAATTACTTGATGCTTTTTCAGAAGCCTCAAAAGTTTCTACTTTACCGTCTTTACCATATTTACCAATAGTATCAATTTGAGGATTTTCTAAACGAAATTCTCTTCCTGCTCAAGATGATGCATAATCAAATTTAAAAGCTTCTGCTTTGCCTTCTGGAGTATCAGTAAATGTCTTTAATTGTGTTCTTGTTTCATCAGTATAAATGTTGGTATGAATTTGAGCACCATAATCAATAACACTTTCTCAAGAACTTTCGTTGAAAGAACGATCACGAATATTTCCTCCATCAGTTACAATCACAACCCTTTGTCCAATTGGACCATCTGCAAATTTAGCAGGAATACAAGAGACAACAGTTGCAGCTGTTAAACCCACTGTTGAAAATGCGCTTAAATGAACTATTAATTTCTTCATATTAATTTGTTCCCTTCCGTATATTTAATAATTTTTTCCACTTTTCCACTTGTAGATAAAATATTTTTATTTCTTAATTCTTTTATCAAAATTAAGTACTTATTTATTATATAAAAAAGTTGAGCTTTTAAAAGCAAAAAAAGTAAGAAATTCCAGAATTTGCAAAAAAAATTGGAAATTTTTTAAAAAGTGCAAAAATGAGTGCTATAATTCAAAAACTAATTTTTAACCATCAAAGTTTTGCAAGCAAGATTGTTTTTGAATTGCTACTTTTTTTGATCTAAATTTGATTAACTAAAAGATGATAATAACCTTTTCAAATAATTGACATATCCATCAACACCATCAACTTCAATTTTTCAAGCAAGTGATGGTTTTCCCTCACTTGCTTGCAAAATTGTTTTAACTGCCGATTGAATCGTTTTTGCATTGAGATAATTTTCAGGTTTAAAACCTGCTTCTTGATAAACTTTGGGAATCGCTGTGAATAAAGTTTTGGCAAAACCGGTGTCATATTTAATCGCATTAATTGCTAAATTTTTACCAATTTTTCATCTGTCTGCTGCATCACGAGATGCAGAAATTGTTCAATCTGGTTCTTGTTTTGCTAAATAACCATCTTGAATTTCTGGGTCATTGACAAAATGTGTAATTTCACTTTTGGATTCATCCTTATAAATATGTTTTAATGATCGACTTTTTTTAAAGGCAGCAAGTGCTGCTTGGGCTAAACCTTTGGTCGAAGAAGTAATAAATCGTGCTTCAGTTTGGGTGTCTTTTCCGATAGTTTTAATTTGATCGGTATCAATTCCAACGATAAATGGTTTATACCTTGCCCCAGTAATTTGCAAAGCAATATCGTTGGTTTGTGGTCCGGCTACCCCCATAATAATATCTGTCCCATTTTCGATTAAATGCGGTAGAATTCCATTGCGATTTGCATCACCATATGCAAAACTATTTGAAAATCAATTGGCATCAGCATTATTCACTGCTCTCACATCATCAATCAGTCCAGAATGAACATTTCCGAATTTAATTTTTTCTGGTTTAAAGTTTTTAACAACCCCATCAACATCAGTTAAAACATATTCTTTTTCAGCAATGATTTGATTAAACAATTCAATTCCAACTAAATATCCTCACATGGAGTTATCCACAGAAGTTTTAGAAGAAAGCCCACCAAATGTCCCCATTGAGATTCTTCCATCTCCAGACGCATCTCCATTTAAACCACCATTTGGATCCCATTTACCTGTTGTCATATCAATTTTGGGCAGGTTTGCTCATAATGCTGCATCTCATGCAGCGTTAAAACCACTTAATTCTGAATCATATTGAACAGAAATCACATTTTGATTTTGGGTTGGGATATCTTTACCATTCGCATCTTGTTTGTATTGATAATCAACTTTAGCATCTAACAAAACAAGGGTCTTTTTATCCTTTGCCATTCATTTAATTAATTTTTGCACAGAAGCTAAATGCGAAAACCCCGCGACTAACATCGCATCTGCTTTTTTATACAACCCCATTTTATAAGCAGCATAAAAATTGGTTGAATCATGACCTGCAGTTTCAACATAATTAGTTGAGGCTTTTTTAGCATCCTTAAATGATTCACCATTTTTAAAATCAATCATTGGATTATCAAGACGAAAGTCTCGTCCAGCTCATGATGAAGCATAATCCAATTGGTAAGCTTCTGCTCTGTCTTCCTTTGTATTTGAAAAAACTTTTTTGGTTGTTCTTGTCTCATCTGTATAAATATTGGTATGAATTTGTGACCCATAATTGATAATACTTTCTCAAGAACTTTCGTTGAAAGATTGATCGCGAATGTTTCCCCCATCACTGACAATTACAATCCTTTGTCCAATCACACCATCTGCAAATCTAGCAGGAAGACAACCAACAACTGTTGCACCTGTTAAACCGATTGTTGAAAGTGCACTTAAATGCACCATTATTTTTTTCATATTGTTTTTATTTCCTCTTTTTATATTTTTCAAAAAAAAAAAAAAATATTTTCACTTTAATTTCTTGATTAGAAATTAAACCTTGTCTAAGTATATAGAAAACTTATTCTTTGGGAAGTGAAAAAACAAAAATTTTAAAATTTGCAAAAATTTCTATTTTTGCAAAATAAAAAATGATTTTATAAGTATATGTGAAAACGTAACAATTTATCTTTAAATGTTAAAAAAACCAACGATTAAATCGTTGGATTGTTATTTTTTTAAAAATTTGAAAATTGTGAAATTTAAGAGTTATAATTTAACCAATCGTAAGAGGAAGTCACACGCATTCAATTGAATGAAGAAATTTTACAGATCCGTCTGTAAAATACCATCGGAAAAAGTACCTTGGTACTTTTTTTTATTCTCAAATTGCTTTTAAAAAATTAAGTTTTAGATTTTTTAGTTCTTTGTTTTTCTTCTCTAAGATTGAGTTTTTGCTTAATCTGTTCTTTTTTAATTTGGTCTTTTAAATCATCAGTGTTAGATGCTGTTGCTAATTTTTGTTCCAAAATATTTTTTTTCTCTTGGTTGATTTTTTCTTCAATTTTGGCTTTTTCATAATTTTGAATAATTTTAGTAGTGGTTTTGGTTCAAGTATTTTTATCACCCAATTTTTGATCATGATAATCATCAATAATAATTTGAATTTTATCTTCTTGTTTATATTCAAAATTTCTGGCAAGTGTTGAAAGTAATAAACCTAAAAAAATCCCAATTAAACCAAACATGATGGCAATAATAAATCTAATTAATAGTTTCACGATTGTATTGTTAAAATCTCAAGCTTGAAGTCATGTTTGGTTGACAATTACAGAACTTAATAAAAGTGTTAAACCTAAAACAAATGTAAAACCATCCACTTTTTGCCATTTTAAAATTCAGGTGATAAAAGTCAAAATTAATCCAACTAAAACATAACCAACACAAATTAAGACCAAATATCCGACTTTAGGATTTGGGAGTTGATGGTATAAATTAATTGCTAATTGTTGAAAATCTGGTGATAAGAAAAAAAGAATAAAAAGAAAAGGAACAATCGCAAAAAGTAATTGAAAAAGTGCACTGATTCAAAAATTAGTTCTTGATAAATTAAATGATCTAATTTGCTTTTGTTCCATAAAACCTCTTCTTATTGATTAATTTTATTATTTTTTTAAATAAAAAAATACCTTGATGGTATTTATCTTTTTTTATAATGGAGCAGGTGAAGGGAATCGAACCCTCACAGTCAGCTTGGAAGGCTGAAGTTCTACCATTAAACTACACCTGCATGATTACTTTATAAATAATAAAGAATTATTTATAAAGTGTCAAGTTTTTATTTTCTAATTCCTAGTTTTTCAATAACGTTTTTATAACGATTAACATCTTCTTTAGTTAAGAATTCTAATAAATGACGACGTTGAGCAACTTTTTTTAATAATGTTCGACGAGTTGGAACATCTTTTGTATGTGCTTGTAAATGTTGAGTCATGTTTTTAATGTCTTCTGTTAAAATCGCGATTTGCACTTCTGCTAAACCAGTATTTTTTTCATTTCCACCAAATTCTTTAATTAACTCAGCTTTTCTTTCTTTTGAAACCATGTTTCCCCTTTTCTTGTGATTTAAAACATTTATCTAAGTAATATTCTAGGGTAGAATTAAAACTCAGGTAAATAATCATCTTTTATATAATAGCATAATTCCCCTAAAAATCTGATTATTTTTTCTAAATTTTGGGAGTTTAAGAAAATCATGAAATTTATAAGAGTAGTTGTGAAACTACTTTTTTTATTGGGTGATAGTGATGTCTATGTTTAAATTTTCTGTGCACTTTCTTTGTAAAAACGTGTCAGAAATAAAAGACTACTTTAATGAATATTTAAATTATTGAGTAGTCTTTTTTAACAAACATAACTTCATATAAGTGTAATGAAAAATACATATTAACAGGTTGAACACAATATTTAACTGAATGGGTCTTACAAAAGTACAGATCGGGGCAAGATACCTTATGCGACATGCGAGAGCGGCGAAACAAATCTTCGGTGACTGTGACCGTGAACAGTTAGTGTCTACATAACTAGTTATTAAAACAAAATGTAGGGGCGTTTAACTTTGCTAGTTAGACACGTTGTACATAGCAAGTACAAGGTAGATAAGTTGATTTGATCAACTTATGGATAGACCATTTGCAACATCAATCTCCATTTTAACATAAGCTAGTTAACTTGGAACAAGGGGGGTCTGAGTTTAAAAACTGATGATAGCGGACGGAACAGTACTCAGTGTAAACTGAAGATTTATTTCTAACGCAGTTTGCATCAACAAGGTGCAAACTGCGTCAAAAAGCAGAATACTCGTGAACCTGAAGATATGTATTAAGTAATAAATGAGGAGAAATGTTATGAAAAGAATTGATTATCTAACAGCTTTAAATGTTGAAATAGTTAAGACCAACAAGGAAATTGAAAAACTTGAAAGGGAAATGTTACAAACTTTAAAGGTCTTAGAAAAATATGCAAAAGTGTAATTAAAAATACACTTTCTACATGAATTTGAATATATCGAAATGATAAAGGGGAAATTAAATAATGAATAATTTATTAACAAATATTGGAGAACACGTTTGTCCATTACCGGAAGGTTCAATTAAAACTTGACCTTTTGGTGAATTAACATTAGCGGGTTTTATTTTAATGGGATTTGCTTTATTAATAATTGGAGCTGTTATTTTATATTTTTTATACATGCTTCTAGAGTCTTGACTAGAATATCGATATCAAAAGGCACATCCATTAATGTATCAAAAAGACGTTTCTTTTAAAAAAATATATTCAAAAGAAATTGAAGAAACGACTGTTTTATCATTAGATTGTTTCATTTTGCTGTTTGGATTCATTATGTCAATTATTGCAGCAATTTTAATCGGAGTTGGCTGAGGTAATTTAAGTTATATTTTTACTTCAAAATTTGACACATGGTTAGTTACAAATCAAACATTGTTTGGTGAAATTCATTTTAATACTTGATTACAAGAAAATTACACTCAACTTGGAATTACAAATTTACAATGAGACTCGCTAGTAAATTCTATGAATTTAAAATTCGGATGTATTAATGCTATTGGTTCATTAATCACCAAATAGAACTATAAACATTACAAAACTAAGGGGGCATACACATGTCAAATATAAATATCACAATAACACTTAAAGGAATGTCTGCAATTCATTTTTGCATTGATAACTATTGAAATGCCAAAAAAGCACTTTGATATATGAAAAATCCACGTTCTGGAATGACAGGAATTCCAGAATGAATTTGTGGAATTTGTCATGAAATGGAAATTAATGACTCAGCTGGAGAAGAACACTTATTAAAACACATTCAAGATTATTTAATAATTCTTGAAGATTATCATCCAAATATTTTAAAACGACTTATGGATGATGAAGAACAATATATTCGTAGTTGAAAATTCTATTATGACTGTGAAACTCATTACTATAAATTGAATTATTTAGATCCAATAAATTGAGAAGTAAAACCAAAAGAACCAAAGGAAACAAAATAATGAATATTTTATTAACAAACATAGGAGAACAAGTTGTCCCATTACCTGAAAATTGAATTTCAGTTGATCCAACTTCTTTGTTACCATCAGGAGCACTTCTTGCTTTATCAATTATATCTGGAATTTTAGGATTAATTATTTTTCTAGTTTTTATTAGAAATACTTCTTGCTTTGTAACATTAAAGAAATCCAATCAATCCGAATCTGGGGATTGAAAAATGATAGTTGAGCCTTTGCTTGTATTAATAGCTTTTATAGGGGTTAGTGTTGGGACTGCAATTGGAGCTTACAAACTTTGGGAGGAAATTAACTATATTACTCAAGATACAAGAAAATTATATTCACCTCGGCATTAATTCATCCCAATGAAATTTGATAGTAAATTCTATGAATTTAAAATTTTAAAACATAAAGCCACTTGAAAATATACTAGCTCTAACACAAAAAAATGTTCTGTTAAGCTTGGCAAAGAATTAATAATTACAAATTATAAGATTGGAGAGAATTAATATGGAAAAATACCCAAAAGGTGATATGCCACCAGAATATAGACTATTATGTGGAGTTTGTGGTTTGGAATTAAAAAGCACAGGCAGACACCCGTTGTGATATAAAACAGGTTCAAATTATAAATGTGAAAATGAACATTGTGATCACCAAGCATATATAACACTCAATAGTTAAAGGAGATTAGGAAAATGGATCAGTGAGAAATTAACCGAAACGACCCTAACTTTGTTTGAGAAAAACGTATGTGTGTTAGGTGTTCAAAAAATGAAGTTATAAATCAAGTATGACTACATTTATGCGATGTATGTTTAGGAGAAATAAAATGAAAAAAGTAGAAATTAAAGTCTTACAAAATGGTGTAATGACCGAAATCGAAGGTGAATTAACAACAACACCAATCGACGACTGTGATTTTGACGTCACAGAAAAATATGCTGAAAATGAGTGCGAAGCAGATTGTGATGCAATCTATGGCGGTAGTGCAACATTAGAAACCACAATCACTTGTTGAGAGTGCGAGAAACCAGAACACCAAGTAAAAATAGGTTTTTGTAGTTTATATTGTGCATACGATTACTTTGGGAGCAACAAAAATGAATTATTTGATTGTGACGAGTGCGAAAACAAATTAGAAATTGCAGGTGAAGAAGGCAAAAGATATATCAAACATTGGTGTGAGGCCGAGGATGAGGATGAGGACGAAATACCTCACGAAGAAGATAACCCAAATTGTGATTGTGACGATTGTGCTGACTTTGACGAAAATGATGGTCAGTATGGTAGTGGTATGGGAAATGATTAGTAGGAGAAACTATGAACAAATATAAAGCAGAAAAACCAAGATTAAAAAAAGATTTTTTTGGAACATACAAAATATCTAAGGTGTATGACGAAAACCAAGGACTTGTAGCAGATCTAATTATTACCGAACTACCAAAACAAACTATTGAGTTTGTGTGTTATTCTCACGACCCAAGTGTTATTAAAGAAGTTTGAAATAATGTGTCTCACATTATTAATAACTTAGTACAGGAGCAAGAAAATGAGTAAATATTACACACTATCTAAACAAAAATGTGCGGTATGTAAAACAAACAAAGCACAAGTAATAGTTGTTAAGGCTTACTCAAGCAAGTCCCAATATATTTGTGGTGAGTGCTACGAAAAAGGCGAACAACATTTTTGAAAGGAGTTAAATAATGTGAAATAGTTTAATAAACAATAATATAGGTTTAGCAAAAGAATTAAGAGCTGAAAGAAAAGAAATCAAAAAGTGATTAACAAAAAATGATACTCCAACACTTTGATACAGTGGGGGTAAAGAACATAGGGCACAAATAATCGCAATGGAAAAATTATATGAAGAAAAAGGAAAAGAATTACAAAAATTAAATCAAGAAATTACCGACGAAAACAAAGAAAGTAATTAGAAGGAAAAAAATATGTTTAAAACACGATTAGTTTTTAAGTTTGAAATTGCACAACAAAAACAAGATTTTGCTAAGCAATTAGAGCTATTAATATATATGACAAAGCAACCAAGCTCAACAAAAGCAATAAAAGCTTTAATCAATGAAAAATTACCAAAAAAACACAAAAGCAATAACGAATCAATAACACTGGAATTGGTAAAATTTTCCTTTCCTGATGATTCAGCAGTTAAATCAGCTGTTAAAAAAGATCCCAATTCTTTCGTTAAAGGTAAAGCCCTTGATGGTAAAAAAGTTGAATGAAACAAAGATTATATATTGTCTTTAATTGACGAGAAAAATGAACAAAAAAAATAGAAAAGAGATAAAAATTATGGAAAGAGAAAAAATTGTATACGAAGAAATCGACCTTGTCGTTTGCGGTGAATGTAATCTGATTATTGAACCTGACTACGGTATTTCTTTAGACGAAAGTTGCTACTGCAATTGTGATGATGAAGAAGATGAATTAGAAGAAGATGAATTAGAAAATTAAACAAACCAAAAAGAAAAAAAGTAATAAAAAACATTAAGTAACACCGAGAAAAGGAGCGTGACTATGCAAAACAAATACAAACCAGGACCAAGAAGACCTAAGAACCAAGACCAAATTGATTTCTTAGAACAACAATTGGTTGAAGAACTTTTACTAACAGGACTTAACTTTTTTAAGTTTAACGATTACAAAAAGGCCTTTAACAAAATTGACTATGCCTTAACCTCCTGTCTCAAGTCTCATAACATTGATAAAATGACCCGAGAAGCAGAGGCAAATTACCAAGACGATGAGGAATTTACTTATTGCCGAAGAGATTGCGGAGATGAAGAAGCATGCGTTGGGCATGACGAGGAGTTTTGTGAAGACTTTTGCGACTTAGACCCTTGCCCGATGAGACAAGATGACGATGAGGACATTTGTGACGATGAGAATTGTTGGGAAGGTTACGAACCTTGCATGGACCCAGAACATGCCAAACCAAAGGAAATTGACGAGGTTGATGACTTAACTAAAACACTCAACGAGTCATCCGAAAATAAAGAAAGTAATTAGAAGGAAACAAATTATGAACGAATTAAAAATACAAGATAACTTTTTTCAATATGTTAAAGAGGGAATCAAAAACTTTGAAATTAGAAAGAAAGATTATGGTTTTAAAGATTGAACTAAAGTTAGATTGTTAAATATTGAAACTCAAGAAACTTTGATTGTGAAATTAAAACAAACTAAAATGAATACATTTGAAATAGGGCAATATTTAAGTGAACTACTCCGCACTAAAGGAAATGAATCGGACTTTTGGGAATATCCAAAAAGACAAATGTTGTCCGATGTGAACAACTTTGTATTAGAAGATTATTTTAAACAAGGTGATTCCTTGTATTGATACGATCTAGAACTAGTAAATGAATAAAGAAAAGGAGATAGTAAATGGAAACCAACCATCAACAAATGAAAATTATTAAAGAAAAAATATGTGGTTCTAAGCGAAAAATTGCGCACGACGAAGAACATGCTGAGTATTTATACAGAAATGGAGAAGTAGTGGGTGCCATTCTTGTTGAAATGGAAATTAAACACTGGCAAGCAGTTATTTTGGACGAAAAAGAAAATTTAAAATTGCTCAAGAAAAAATTAAAGGAGTTAGAAAATGAACAAAAATTTAACTATAACTTATAAACAAAGAAACAAAATGAATGACACCATTTATGTTACTGGTCGATCAGGAGTTGGAAAAACAAGTTGAATGGTGAATGAACTTAAAAATATTGTGTCAACTAAACACAAAATAATTATTTATGATGCCGAGAATGAATATCACGTCATTAATAAAACAGCAACAATAACACATGACTTTTTAGAATTAACATTGTTAGTTAATTCAAATAGATCAGCAAAGCCAATTATTTTAATAATAGATTCACTGGACACAATTCCTACTCATCCATTTGGTAGAACTCTTTCATTTGAAAATGAAATATTAAATTTACCGATTGAAAAAATTTATTTAGTAAAACAAGAAAAAGAGTAAAAATTATGAAAGTAAAACAATTCCAAAAAAAATATCAAGAATATTTATATATATTTGAAAGAAATACAGATGTCATAATATTACATTGTCCTTTATGTCATAACAATACAGGCTTTATGTTTAAAAATTTAAATAATCCAAATAATCAATTTGAAAGTGAATCCTTTTGAGCATGTGAATGTAAAATTGATCCTATTGAAGATGACTGCGTGGAGGTTAAATAATTTATGAATAAATGTCAAAAAAAAGGTTGTTCAATTTTTTTTGATTATACCCCCAATGATGGTTATTTGATAGCTCGTGGAAAAAATTTAAAAATATGTGATGAGTGTCATAAAAAAGAATTAGATCTTAGATCAAAGAAACTTTATTTAGGTTCAAATCGAAAAGTTGAGAAGCAAATTTCAGAACTAATCAACATAGTTGATCAACAAACAAAATTGCTCACAAAATTATTAAATAATGGAATATTAAGAGATAAATAGTATTATGCAATTTCCATTATCAAGAAAAGATTATTACATTTTAGAAACTTTAATAAATAAATATAGTTTTAAGTTAATAAATCTAGTGTGCGGGACACAACAAGATTTAGATCAAAACGTAAATACCTTTTCACACAATGAGTTTTATATTTTGAAAAACTTACACAAAAAATATAGTTCGAGCGATTTACAATATGTTGCTTCATATATTAAATCTAGAAAGGAAAAATAAATGGCCGAAATCGTCAAAAAAGAATTACACGAAAATCTGCAAATGGAAGATAAAAAATTTAAATCTTTAGCATTTAAATCAAATATCAGAATGAATAAAGTTTTATTTAAAAATTGCACATTTGAAGAAGTTGTGTTTGATGCAGAGTTTACCAATTGTAATTTTATGAATTGTATTTTTAAAGATTGCAAAATCAAAGAAACTTCTATTTGAAAAAGAAATTTCTTTAATAGACAAACATATTTTTGAAATGTTTTAAATCAATCAAAAAATTGAAACAACAATTACTTTGAACCAAAGACAAAAAATAAAAAAACAACAACAATAAAAAAAGAAACATAAGGAGGACACATCATATGTCAAAAAAATTAAATTCTAATTTATTAGAATTAAAGACAAAACACAAAGTTGAATTAAAGGAATTACAAATTAAATCTAAAATTAAAAGATTAAAACAAAAAATTAATGACGAAAACAACAAAAACAAAAAATTAAAAACAATTGTTCTTGAAAGTAAAAAAAGAAAACAAAACTTTTTATGATGGGGTCTTTTCGGTATTGCAATATTACTTGCAATGGTCAGTTTAGGTCTTCAAATATACGGAGCGATTACTCAACCTCATTGGATTATGTTTTTATGCTTTTTAATTGATTTTTTCATGGGAATTTTACTTGGAATTCTTCTGATAGAGACTATGAAATTTACCGACGAAAACAATCAGGAAATTAATGAATTAATTAAACTTTTAAAAGAACAAGATTCGGAGGTTGAATAATATGAAAAATAATGAACTTTATTGTTTTCATTGCAAAAAGTTATCTGGTACTCAATTTTGGAATGACAAGACAAATTCAAACCAATTCCATCGCACTTTATGTGGTAGAAGGTGAATATAATGCCGAAAAAGAAAAGAAAAAAAATATATTTTTGTCAAGAAGAATGAGATAAACTGGAATGATCCCTTAAAGAAATTTATAGCGAATTTTTAGTTATAACAAATAGTTTGTTTGAAGATTCCGAGAATTTGGCTAAATTGAAAAAAATCATTGAAGAAAATGTATTGATAAAACATGATTTAAATAGCCAAGAATTAATTTTGTTATTTGATAAGATTAGTTATATTTTTATCAAAATTAATGAAATGTTGAAAAAACAAAAAAATAAACTAGATCCAGAAACTATCTCACAAATTTTTCAATTATTTATTTAATGTTATATATAATTGTGAAAATTAAAGAAAATGATTCTGAAATTGAATTATATTTATTTAATGCGTAGATGAGCAATCACTAAAGCTTGAATGACAAGCAAGAAAGGAAAAACATTAATGAAAGTAGGACAATTATTAAAATTATATAGAAGCAGTCTTTATGCTGTTAAATATATAAATTATAAAAACGGAAAAGATATTATGCCTTTTGATTTTGAAAATGTGAATGATATGTTAAAAGTCAAAGGGTTTAAAGTCTATTTTGATAGTATCAATATGGTTGATACTATTGTTATTGGAATTTGTGAAAAACAATATATTTCGCTTAAAAATGATCCAGAAATTGGTGGTAATATAACTAATGTAGATTATTTAGAAAATCAAAGAAAGTGAAATTAATTAAATGAATGCATTAAAACACCGATGAAAAGAAAATATCTTAACCATTTTTAAACAAAAATACCAAGATACCAAAATAGCTTTTGAAGCTATCCAAGGGAACGATGGAAACAAGTTTTTTTATGACAAATTAGATGATAAAAAATATTTAATGGGTGATGTTATTTTTGAAGTGAATAAGGAATATTATACATTTGAATTTTTTACTGATCCTTCTAAAGAATATCGATTTTCACCAAATTTAAAAGAATTTTGAGAATATGAATTTCCGAATGGTAAAAGAACCAAACGCCAAACAAACTGACCTAATATATGAAAAAATTCTAAAATATATATTGATAAATATAACGGTAGCTATAATAAATTCTTTTTGATTGCAAAACACGTTAATCATAACGGTTCTGGAAATGGAATTTATGCAGTTGGTATTGATTTTGTTGAAGAATTTATTTCAAAATTTGTTTTAAATCAATAAACCCTAAAAGGCTATATTGTGATAAAAGTGTATTTTTAATTACACTTTTTCAAAAGCCAGTTAAATTAATTTAGATAATTTATGTTATAATCAATGTAACAAAGAAAGTAGTACGAAAGTACTGCTTTTTTGTTTTTATATATCACAATTGTATCCTTTCGTACATTATTTGAAATTATAAAAGGAGAAATAAAATGGAAAAAAAACTCAATAAAACCAAAACAATTAGTCAAGAAAAAAAGAAAATGAACAACAAGAAATTTTACATCGACCCTTTCGTTAACTTGGAATTCAAAAAATATAATTCAATTTTCAAGAATAAAAAATATAATCAGTTAACGGATGAATTTATCAATTTTAAAACTGAGTATGAAAAAAACTATAAATGAAAAAGAGGTTTGTATTATTTCTTAGGACTTTGTCTTTTAACTATGTTGGCTTTTTTTATATTCTCAACATTTGTTTGAATTGTAGTACTGGGAGCGATTGCAGGGATTGCTCACGAAACACATGACATTGATTTGATAAATATAGATCCAGAAATGTTATCGATAGTTTCTACTCATTTTTTGATATCTACTACTTTATTCTTTTTAATTCCTATCCTTTGTATTATTCTTTTTTGAATTAATAAGAAGTGACCAGCAAAAGATAATTATAAATCTTATTGAAATTTATTTATAAAATCATCATTGAAATCCAATGAATTTAAAGAAAAATTTATATTTAATGATAAAGATGTTTCGTTGATGTTGAATGGTTCTAAAACGACCGAAAAAAAAGAATCAATTAACAAGGAGCTTCAACAACATGATTAAAAAAACAACCCCTGTTTTATTAGAAGTTAAAGCAGTGTCTAATGCCATCCCAAAACCAAGCAAAAAAGCTAACTGATATAAATCAGGAGATTATTTGGATTATATTGCCAGACACGAAGCAACTAGAGGAATTGAATTTTCAACCGAAGAAATTATTCAATTACAATCAAAAAAAGCAAATGCTTGAAAAAAATATAATTATTCATTAAAACAAAAAAAGACATTGCTTGAAAGTCTTTCTGAAAATCATGATGTTTATACAAGTATTAAAAAGGCTATATGGGATGAATCGTTTAAAGACTATAAACAAACACTATTAGATTTAACATCGACAAAAGAACTTCATACAGGTGTTTTTGATTTAAAAGGTGAAATTTCTAGAAAAGAAATGTATTTCAAAAAGAAAGCTTTTAACAAAATTGTTGATGACCAACTTATTTGATCGGGAGTGATATCTTTTTCTGAAGATTTTATGAACGAACATCAAATTTTTTCAGGTAAAGAATTTCACAAAATTGTAAGTCGTAATTTAAAGAAATTAATGATTCAAAATGAATTAAACCCAAAACAAATGGAAACAGCAATTTCTTTTCACAAAAATACCGATAATACTCATTTTCACTTTGCGTTCTTTGAAAAATATCCAACAAAGTATAATAATGAAACTAAGCAAAAAGAATTTAGAAAAACATTTATGTTAAATTTAAATTCTATGCGTGAATTAGAAATTAATATTGAATCAGATATTAAATCTAATATGGAAGTTTTTGATGATTTGTTTCAAAGTAGGGATGAATTAAGAGCTGCTTATAAAACTACACATAATAATTTTCAAGAAGTTTTTGAAGATTTGATTTTAACTAAAAAACCTTTAAGTAGCAATCTTTTAAAATGTTATAGAAGTGTCAAAAAAATTAAATCAAAAAACAATAATCTTACCTTTGGTTCAAAAAATTTATCTAAAAAAGACAAGAACAATTTATTAAATTTAACAACAATTTATTTAGAAAATAATCCTGCATTAAATGATAAATATCTTGAATTTTTAGAAATAAATAAAAATGTTGCTAAAAAACAGTTTGATTTATTCTTTGAATCATATAGTGATTCTGACTTTGTAAAATCTAAATATCCAAATCTTGATAAAATTGAATTATACAATTTAACTAATTTAAATGATGAAGAATTGCAATGAGATTATAAATTTGATTTATCTGATCCAATTGAATTTCTAAAATTTAAAAATAATGAATTTATAAATGAGAATATCTTTCATAAAAATGAAAATGGAATTTATGAAGGAATTCTTGTACAAATCGGTAATGAACTATTAGAAGATGTTGAATATATGACCTTACCAACATTAAGGAAGAATCAACCAACTAGTTTTAAAACGGATAATACTTTTAATTCTACTGATAATTATTCTTTTGTTGATTGAAAGAAAAACAAAGATGAATATTCAATTAATAAATTTATAGATGAAGTTCAATATTTATCAACTCAAAAAGCTCGCGAAATTCAATATTTAATCGATACAAAAGACAAACAATTAACTAAGCAAATTAATTAAAGTTTATGTTATAATCAATGTAACAAAGAAAGTAGTACGAAAGTACTGCTTTTTTGTTTTTATAACCACAATCGCGTGCTTTTGTACCTTCTTTGAATTTATAAAAGGAGAAATAGAAATGAGTATAAGAAATAGTTACATACCCAAGAAATTGGATAATAGGTTGAAATTAAGTAAAAATAAAAGTTGGTTTACAGTATATGATTTGATTTGACTTTTTGTTGCTGGAGTTATTGCAATTATTGTTGGAATAACTTTATCAATTGCAGGGATACCTGTGCAAGTTTTAACAGGTCTAATTGTTTTTGCATTAGGGTTTATTTTAATTTTACCTACTAAAGTTGGAAGAGAGTTAAGAGTTTATCAAGTTATTTATAAGTCTTTCAAATTTAATTCGGAAATTAAGAAATTTAAATTCAATACAGTGAATGATACACGCAATTTAGTTGCGTTTGATTCAATTGTTGGTGATGAAAATGAGTCGCCAAAATTTGTTGCAACAAAAACAGCTTCTAAAAATAAAAGCTTTTTAGCAACGGCTGTTAAGGTTTCGGGTTTTGATTTGTTCCGTTTTTCACAAGAAGAACAAGACCTATTAATGGGTAACTTACAAAAATTATTTTTAAGAATAGAATTAAATGTTTCTTTAGTAAAAATTAATCGTCCATTAGAGTTGAAATCTAATAAAAAATTTTTTGAAAATAAAATTATCGAAGTTAATGAAAACTTAAAATGAAATAAACATGAAAAAAAATCAAGAATTAAACAATTAAAAAGTTATATAAATTTACATGATAGTGAAGATTCTTTTATTTCATCTAATAACACAGATCGTGAATTTTACTTTGTTTTGTATTCAACCAATAAACAAAAGTTATATAAAGAGGTTGCACAATTAAAACATGAGTGTTCAACTGTGGGTTTTAAATCTGAACATATTGAAGCTTTTGAATTAGTAAATGTTTATTTATCTTTAATTAATCCATATCAAAAAAAATATTCTAAAGAATATATAATGGAACATAAAGATAAACTAGATGATATTTTGTCATTTAATAATTTAAAACAAAGTGGTAAATATCTATCTGTTTTTAGTGAATCGCAAAATGAAGAAGAAAAATTTAAGTATTATATAAACGTTACAAATATTAAGGAATATCCTGCATATCCAACAAGATCATGACTTGCTCCATTGGTCTTTTCTCCTTCTAACTTTGTTATGAATATAAATGAGATAAAAAATGAAGGAATTTCACAAAAAATTTCTCAACAAATTCAAGTTCTTAGAGCAAATACACAAACACACTCTAATAAAGATTTAATTGGTAAAGCTAAATTAGAAAAAGAATCTGAAATTCTTTGACAATTAGTAGAAGATTTATCTTCTGGTAATGAAAAGATAAAAAGAGTTAACACTTACATCTATTCTTATGATACAAATTTAAAACAATTGAATGACTATAAACAAATTTTCTTTAAACAATTAAAGAACAATAAAATTTTGATTGATGATATGAGTTTTTTACAATTAACTGCATTTTCTGGTGCATTGTTAAAACCAACAGATGAATATGGAAATAAATATGGAGTACATATTCCTGCAACAGCACTAGCTGAATCATTTCCTTTCTTATCATCAAATTTACGAGATGAAACCGGCACACCAATAGGATTAAATGAATTAGGTGAACCAGTTCTTTTGGATATTTTTATTAAAGATGATAATCGTATGAATCACAATGGTTTCTTTGTTGCTAATTCTGGTGGTGGTAAAACAACCGCTCTAAAGGTTTTGATGACAGGTGAACTTGCTAAAGGAAATAAAATTAGAGCCATTGATCCAGAAAATGAATATGCTTCAATTGCTCATTATTTTGGTGGATTGGTAATTGATGCTGGAACTGGAAGAGAAGGAAGAATTAATCCATTACAACCACAAATTCAACTTATTGATAATGATAAAGATACTTTATCTAGAAAAGAAATTCTTCAATACCATATTGAGTTTTTTGAAACTTGATTAAAAACATTATTTAGCGATCGTAAAAATATTAACGAAATGGCTCCAATGATTTCATTTGCGTTAGGAGAATTATACCAAACACCAAAATATGTTAAAACCAAAAAAATTACAGAAAAGAAAGTTGAATGATATCCAACTTTTAACAATTTAATAGATTTTATAAAATCACAAATTAAATCAAAGAATCCAAAATTTCAAGCAGAAATTTATGATGACTGTGTGACTTTATTGGAACAAAACTTTCAAGAAACAGGTAAATATGCCGAACTTTATAATGGCCCAAGTGTAATCACTCCAAAGGCCACAAAAGATATTATTGTTTACAACATTCAATCTTTATTAGAAAAAGCACCAAATTTAATTCAAGCACAATTAATGTTAATTACTTCAATTATTCAAAATGAAGTTAAATTGAATAATTTAATGACTGATAAAAAAATGTTTGTATTGATCGATGAAGCTCACTTATTATTAGATGAAAAAAATATGATGGCTTTAGATTTTATTTATCAGTTAGTAAAACGTATTCGTAAACGTGCTGGTTCTGTTTTCTTAGCAACGCAAAACTTGGAAGATTTTTATTCCACACCTGAAATTGCTAAAAAAACAAAAGCAATATTAAACAACTCAATTTATGTTTTTATTGGTAAAACATTACCTCAAAATATAGAAACGGTTGAAACAATGTATCGTTCAATTGGTGGTTTAACTGAATCTCAAAGAGATTTCCTGCTAGGAGCTAAGCGTGGAGAATTCATTCTTAGAGTTGGATCTTATGAAACACACAATATTAAATTTAATATTTCACAAGAATTAGAAAATGTTATTCAAGCTAAAGTTGAATTTAACTAGAGAGGAACACTAAAATGGAAATAGCATTACAATTATTAGCTTTATTAAGCGTAGGTTTTTTGGGAGTAAGTATTTTTTTCTTACTTCAAAGATGAAGATTGAAAAAGAAAACAAAACACATAAAAAAAGCTAAAATTAATTTAAAAACTTACTTGCGTCAAAAAAAACAAGAAGCATCATCAACAGATTCTTTTAACACAGTAAAAGAAACCATAGTGGGCACATTAGACAATGATGCTTCATACCAGTTATTACACAAAAAACTAAAACTTCAATTTTGAATTTGTTTTGGAATTACCGTAGTTTTGTGAATTATATTTTTATCAATTGGTTTCGGATCTGGATTCTTCCAAGAATGAGTTAATCTTCATGCAATTGGTAAAGCGTTGGTTAATAAATAAAATAATATGAAAACAAAAACACAACACAAGTTTTTAACAAATATAAAAACCCCAAACCAATGATGAAAGTTTGGATTGTACATTTTAGGTTCAATAGTAATTGCATATTTATTGTTTATAGTATTAAATTCAATCTTGATTTTAATCTCATTAATTGTTGACAAGACGTTAAAACTAACATTTTTAGAAGCTTTTAATAAAACTTTTAAATCACCATTTTTTGTACCAAAAGCAAATATTGCTTTATATATTTCTTTAGGTGCATTGCTATTCTTAATTATAAGATCTTTTAACATCTGCTTCTTTAAAAAACAAAAAAATCGTGACCATGTTACTAAAACGGATAATATTGAATATGGTTCAGGTAAATGACTTTTGGATGAACGTAAACCTGAAAAAATTAATTTAAAAGACTTTGAGAAGGTATATACTCCTAATTTTGAAATTCCATCGTATTTAACTAGGACAACTTATACTAATAAGAATGGTAAACATAAATTACTTTATCATGGAATTTCGGTGCGAGATGTGGTGCATCAAATTATTATTGGTTCAACAGGATCGGGTAAAACTCAAAAAGTTATTTTTCCAACCATTTTCACAAATTCAAGATTAAAAGATATTGTTGATCCCACTACAGGAATTAAAACAAATAGAAAACCTAGTTTTGTTATTACTGATCCAAAAGGCGAAATTTTTGATGTAACAAAAATGGATTTAGAAAAACAAGGATACAATGTTCAAGTTTTAAATTTTAAAGACCCATCTAAATCAATGGGTTGAAATCCTTTGGCTCAAACATTAAAATTTTTTACAATTGCGATTACATATGAAAAGGATTTCATTCAAGCAATTAAAAAATCATCCAAACAAGACAACGCAAAAATAAACCATGATTTTTCTTGTCTAAAAGATACAATTCCTAATTGTACAAAATGCTATGATGATTTTAAAAATAATAAAAAGCAAAAGAAATTTTGAATTGATAAGTTTGATAAAAAAATTATTTATACTCAAGAAGATTACGATAAATATTTAACTTCTCAAATTAAGTATTTTAAATCATTAGCTCAACAAGAGATTGTGGATTTAGCCGAAACTTTAATCAATTCTAGTTCATCTAAAGAAGATATTTGACCGAATGGAGCTAAATCTTTAATTAAAGGGGTTTTAATGGCAATGTTAGAAATTAAAGAAAAAGATTTTGCTGCAATTACTGAAAAAAACTTTAATATGGTTACTGTTCAAAAAATTTTAGCAAACAGAACTTCATTGAACAATTGATTTAAAAAATATGGTTATTTAAATCCTACATCCGGATCTTGAGGTACTTGTTCTGCTCAAATTGATTGTGGTGAAAATACTAATTCTTCGTATTTTAGTGCTGTATCTAACGGTACAAGAATTTTTGCAGATGAATCTTTACAAGATATATTGTGTAAAAATGATATTAATTTATTTGAAATTGCTTCTAAGGATAAACCTACCGCATTATTCTTGATTGTTCCTGACCAACGTAAAGATAAACACCCATTAGCTTCATTATTTGTTTCACAATTATATTTAGCATGTTCTTTTGTTGCTGATCGAAATAGAATTGATTTTGGGCGAGAAGAACTAGATCGAGATTTAATGTTCTTGCTCGACGAGTTTGGGAATATGCCAGCCATTGCTAACTTTGATACTATTTTGTCTGTTTCACGTTCAAGAAGAATTTTCTTTACATTAATTGTGCAAGATTTGGCTCAAATTGATAAAGAGTATGACAGAGGCGCAACAACAATTAAATCTAACTGTCTATTAACAGTGTATTTGAAATCAGATAATGAAAACATTAATGAAATGATAGCAAAAAAATGTGGAAAAGAAACTGTTTTAACAAGATCAGTTAGTGATGATAATTCACAATCTTCCAAATCGTCAACATCAATGGTTGGTAAGGATTTAATTACTGCAGCTGATCTATTTAAATTAACTAACAGTGATGATGAATTAGCTGTTGTCTTGTATGCTGGTATGCAACCTGCAATTACTAGATTTAAACATTTATATAAATTAAAAAAACTTGGAGTAATGAATTTCTTTGGAAAATTGCAATTTGATTCAACTCCCAATCCAATAATGTATGATGAAAGTTATTTTTTTGATTTAAGCAACTATAAATTTCAAAAAGATGATGTTGAACCGATAGTTGATCCGACAAATTTATCAAGAGTTTCCAAAGAATTTGAACGACCAATGTTCAAAAGACCTAAACCAAATTTTGATATTAATAATTTAAAATTGATGGAATTTAATTCTTTGTCTGCAAGTGAAAAACAAAAGAAAATTGAAGACTTGAAATTATTGCTAAAAACACAAAAATTATCAACATATCCAGACGAAAATCAAATAAATGGATTAAAAAAAGACATTGAATTATATGAAAATTCATTCAATGGAATGAAATAATCTTCAAAACTTTAAACAGAAGATTACGAATGCTAAAAAATGATTTAAATGACCAAAGAATTAAATCCAAAAAAAGATTATAACCATTGTGTTGAAGATATATTTTATGGTATAATGAAGGTAACAAAGAAAGTAGTACGAAAGTACTGCTTTTTTTGCTTTTACAATCTAAAACTGTATACTTCGTCCTACTCTTTGGAAACAGAAAATAGGAGGTAAAAAAATGATTAATTTTTATGCAGGTTTGGATTTTTCGGGAATTACAAAACAAGTAAAAGAATGAATTGGACCAATTCTATCAATTGTGGGTTTTATTGCGGCAGCATTCGCTCTATTTGCAGTTATTAGAATTGCATTTGCAATCGTTAAATTAAATAAAGAAGATGATGTTCCAGAGGGAGCGATGACCAAAAAAATATGACAAATTTGTGGAGTTGGAGTTGGTTTAGCAATTTGTTTAGCGGCTGGAACAATTGGAACATTGATGTGAGAATCACTATCTGGTTTACAACAAGATTGAGGAGTTGGAGGAAACACTAAAATGTTAAGTGTAAGATCATTGGTTGATTTTTATTCATTGACACCATTGCTAAAACTCTAGAATAACTATGAAAAAAGTGTAATTAAAAATACACTTTTATTTGCATTTAAAAAACAATTTTAAACAAGGAGGTACTAAATGTTTGATTGATTATTTGACTTATTAAATAATGTAATTAGCTCATCTTTAACGGGGTTTGTTTTTTCTATTGTTTGATTAGTCTTAATTGGACCGATATTAATGTTGTTAGAAACATTTGAACAACTTTTTGTGTACTTATCTGGTCAATTAGTATTACAAGTTATTTTTGGAATTGGTTCAACTGATGCAGCCGGAAACACGATTACAACATTCTCATTTGCAAATCTTCCAATAGCCTTTTGAGCATTTCTAATATTTAGTTTTATGCTCATGGGCGTTCTTTGGGGCGTTAATTATTGGAGCATTTGTATGAGTGACGATTTGGAAGTCAAAGAAAGACTTGTTAAAGCAACAAAATTTTCATTAATTGGAATTGCAACAGCAGTCTTTATGCCACTCGCATTATTTATTCTTGCTGGTTTTACAGTACATCTGGTGAATTTAATTGTTTTCATTTTTGGAAACAATGAAGGAGGTGCTAATAAAGCAAGTTCAATTTCTGGGATGTTATATCACATTGGTGATGTTAATTGAGACGGTAAAATTACAGTTGCTGGTGGAACTGCTTTATGAAAACCACCAGGAAATTTATTGGAAAAAGGACAATATAATATTCTTGTAACTATTGCAGGAACATTTGGAATGTTTTATGGAATGGCTATTGGGGTAGTTTCATTAGCTTTAAAAACTTTTGAAATTTTTTGATTATTTATTAAAGGACCAGTGGTAGCTGCTACAACCGTTCAAGATGATGGTGCAAGATTAAAAGTTTGAAGAGAAGCAATCTTAAACAAATTCTTAGCAGTCGCCTTAGGCTTAAGTACATACTTGTCGTCAATTGTTTTATTAGGAATACTAATTAAAATTAAACCATCTCAAGTTATACCTGGAGCTGGTGGAATGACTGACACTACCTTTAGATTAATTATGATCTTAGCAAGTGCTGCTTGAATCATGATGGGGCCAAGTTTAGCTTCAATGTTTACAGGTGGCGAAAAAGCCATTGATAGAGCAGCTAATGAGTCAGTGAAAGGTGCAGTTAAAGCTGCCGGAGTTGGAGTATTAGCATCTGCTCGTGTTGGTGGAGTTGGAGCCGGAATTGCGATTGGAAGTAAAACTTTACAAAACAAATCATGAGGGCTTGGAAGAAGTGAAGACTGAAAGAAAAAACATGGTCTTGGTGGACTAAACAATCGTATGATGGGAGGATCTGACCAATTAAGTCCTCAAGAATCTGATGGAGTTGAAGGAATGGCTGATGCAGCTGAAAAAATGACTCAAAACACACCTGAACCAGTAAAAAATATGTTTGGTGCTTGAAGAGGTCGTGGTGGAGCTGTTATGGCTGGAGTTGGAATTGCTGGAGCTGTTTTAGGAACTGGAGCCGCTTTATTATCTAAAAAGAAAAGAGGGGCCGCTAAAGCTAAAATTGGTGAACGATATACTCAAATGCGTAGTAAAATTTCTCAAAAAGTTGCTGATGTTAGAACTGGTGAAGTTGGAGGTAAAGGAACTGCTAAATTTGAAGGTGATTATGAAACTCGTTTCAATAATGCTACACAAAGATTAACTGAACAATTTAACGAATATGGTCATTTCGAAGAAGGCACAAAAGAATACGCCAAAGCACATAAAGGTTTCATCAATCAACGTGCAAAAGATATCAAGATGGTGCGAAAAGCTGGAGCAAAAGAAAAAGCAATTCAACACACTGATAAACCTATTGCATACAAAACAACTAAAATAGAAAAAACTTTAAACAACAAACAAGCTCTTGCAGAAAAAAAAGTTAATGATTCAAATCGAAAAGTTGAGAAAATTAATGCTCGTGTTGAAAAACAGAACGTTAAACCATTAACTGCCGAAGAAAAATCTGCTCATAAGATTGCTAAAAAGCAAACTTCTGCTACAGTAAAACACCAAAACAAAATTGAAACAAAAGCAATGAAAGACTTTAAACCTTCAAAAGAGGCCCGTAAAGCAGACAAAACTATCGGAAGAAAAAAACAATTAGAATGAAATGAAGGAATGAACAAAACAAAATAAACCAAAATAATAATTAGGGGAATAAACAATATGACAATTGGACAATTACTAAAAAAATATGGCGAACAACTTTATGCAATTGAATTGTTTGACTATGAAACCGGAGATACATTACCGTTGCTTTTATATCCTAAAAAAATTATTAACAAATTAAAATTTAAAAGTTTTCAAGTTTGATATAATGAAAATGAATCTATAAATGTTTTGATGATTGGAATTGATGCTAAATATTATCATGACTTTTGAGTAAATATTATAAATAATGGTCTTGGAGGATAGTTGTGTTTACAAATTTAACAAAACAAAAATGAATTGAAGAAATTGAAAATTTATTAAAGAGATATTTTTTAAAGGTGAATAAAGTGTTTCAATCAAATGATTCAGAAGGCGGGAATAAATATTATTATTATAATGAAAAGTATTTACTGGCTCATGTAATATTTGATTGTGAAGGAACATTATTTGTATTTAATATTTTTACAAACAACAAATATGAATATCGTTTTTTTATTAAAAATAAGTTTTTTTGACAAATAGATCGCAAAACAGGAATTAGATCTAAAAAAGCAACAAATTGAGTAGAAATTTATCAAAACAATAAATATCATTTAGATAACCATACCAATAAATACAATATGTTTTTTATCGCTTCTGAATATATAGATTTTGAAGGTGCTGGACATGGTATGTATGGTGTTAATTTGTTATCCTTAAATCAATTGCTTAGCGATATATCAAAAAAACACAATTAAAATTTTAGAAATAAAGTGTATTAAAATATACACTTTTTTCTTTATTTTGTCAAGGGTTTTAGATTGAATTATTTTATCTTAAATGTTATAATAAACATGTCTTTAGTAACAAGATAATAAGGAGAAATATATATGTTTGGATTTGGATGAGATGCAAAACAACAACGAAAATTAGATCAATCACAAGTGGTCTTTAAACAATACGAAAAAATTTATGGACAAGGAACATTATGAAGATGCGACCGCTCACGAATTTGATTAGCTTATTTACTTTACAAAAATAATCCTCAAATTCCAGGAGTTGATGCAAAGTTTTTTAATTATGAAAATTTTCATAATAATGTGAATAAAAAAACAATTTACAGATTTGATCCAGATTGGCCAACTAGTGATAAAATGCGTAAAGTTCAAAGTGGATTTCATTCTCCATCTGGAGGATATTTAGGTGGAGGAAATGATGAAGTTAAAGTTAATAATTATGTCATTACTCCATCAATTACAGTTTCTTGATATTGAGCCTTGAAATTAGGAACACCAATGTATCGCATGGGAGATGATATGAAACAAATTCATGAAGCGATGGCGACTGGGGAGGCAATGAAAAAATTTATTAAATCTCGTCCAGATTATTTTGCATTAGCTACACAAATGGCTGGAATTGAATTTAAAATTTATGATGCAAAATTGAGATCAATCTTTGAAGCATTTTGAGAAAAAGATTACAATCTTTATATTCAAGAAGCAACTAATATTTTACCTAATATTATGGATCTAAAAGCCTTTGCTGAAACTGCTAATGATTTTGGTGCTGGTTTATCAAAACAACAAACTCTTGAAATATTCTTAGATGACTTTTATGGAATTGATGCTGCATATTTTGGCAAAGGTATCGATATCTGACCCCCAATTGAAACAACATTACCACTAATTGTTGAACAAATGAGTGTTAAACAAGCAACACCTGAAGAAATTGCAAAAGAAAAAGCCAAAAGTGCAGAACGTGAAGCTAAAGTTGATGACTTCTTAGCCAATATTGGTTAATCGATGCATTAGCATTAAACAAATGTTGAGTTAATACTTAGTATTTGTTTAAGATTGATAGTCCCTAAAAGGACTATTTTTTTTTGGATATGCTATAATATTTGTGTAAGACCTTGAAACTGAGTCAAACAAACATTTGGGTTTTAAGCGTAATCTAAGTACGTGACCGTTTAGGCTAAATGTTGGTGTAAAAGCCAACGTTTTTTTATACTATATTGTATAATTAATAATGTAAATGAGGTTTATTATGAATGTAGAATATATAAAAGAAGTGATCTCAAAAAGAAAAAAAATAAATTCTTTTTTTGAGTTAGACACCGAAGATATTGAAAAGATTTGGTTTGCATCTAATCGTTTTTTTGATATATCAAAACAAAGAAAATTTACTATTTACAAAACTCATTTTTTAAAATTTATTTCAATATTAGAAATAGAGTACATGAAACAAGCCGGAAATTATTTTACTAGTCAAAAAATGATTAGAATGGAGAATGGACCTGTTCCATCTAAAATGAAAGATTTTATAGATTATTTTTTTTTAGAACAATTATCTTCAAATAATGAAATTAGTCCTTTTAAAATATCTAACAAAACTAATGGAAAAAAACAATTAGAATGAAATGAAGAATTTGAAACATTCAAAATATTTTCTTCTGAATTTGAATTGAATTTGATAGAGTGATGCACAAACAAAATTTTTGAACTAAACAATTCGAAAAAACTTTCTGATTTTACACATAAATATAAATCTTGAATTAATGCTGTTGATGGCAAAGAAATGAATTTATTAGATGAAATAGATGATAAAGAAAGAAGGTTTGATATGGAAATCATCTATGGATAGTTATTATAATCTGGAATTATTTTTTTTAAAAAACAATGGTGGTGAATGTGTTTTTCCTATTGAAACTTGTAAACACAATAATAAGAATTTATGCAGAACAAAAATAATTATATTAAAGTTAATCGATGAAAATGAAAGAATTTCATATGATGAAAATGAAAGTAAATCTTTATATTACAAATTAACTAGTCAATTTAATTCTAAAGAACCAAAAAATTCATGAATAAAATTAAATAATTATGATGCATTGAATCTGTTATTCAAAAAAGATACATATATAAGGGTAGGAAAAGAAAAATCAGATTTTATCCGTCATCAAAAAGATAAAAAAATAACATATTTTCCAGATGATTTGAGAAAACCTATTCTTTCACTAAAACTTCAACAAGAAATTTTAAATCTTTTTTTAAATAATGAATTTTCTCACCAAAAAAAATATATCCATTTTAAAGATTTAGAATTAATGAACCAAAAGCTAGAAAAATTAGAAAGTCAAATCAACAATGTAATTGAATTGATCGAAAATGATATTTCAATTTCTAAAAATGATAGTGAATGAGAAATGGATTAGCTTTTTATGTTATTATATTTATGCAATAAATAAATCAAAATAAATCTTAAATGATTTTTGGGGTACTTACGGAGTGGTAAGCGCTTTTTTCTTACTTGTTCAACAATTTGTTTAACAAGAGACTGTTATTACACATCAAATCGAATAAGAAGATAAAAGTGTATTTTTAATTACACTTTTCCTAAAATAAGTTAATTTATGTTATAATCAATGTAACAAAGAAAGTAGTACGAAAGTACTGCTTTTTTGTTTTTATAACCACAATCGTATGCTTTTGTACCTTCTTTGAATAAAAAGTCCACAGGACTTTAAACGGAGGATTACAAATGCTAAGAATTTTTGCATTAATGGAGATGCAGTATGAATAAGAAAAAATGAAACTACTTTTATGATGAAGTTAACAAATTAGAAATTGTATCAAAAATAAAAGAATGGTGTAAAAGCAATAATGTTCTCTTCGAACCTTATGCTAGAGTCGGATCATATTATGGAGATGATGATAATAGTATGGCTTGTTCTTGTTGTTTTAAAGGAGAAATTGACACCAGATCTAAAGAACCAAATTATGAATATGTTTTTTTAGCAATTGGTGACAATGCTGGGTCTTGAAAAGTTGATAATTCTGAAGAACGTGATCCCGATGTAATTATTAAAGAATATGAAAGAAACTTAACTCATGAAAAATATGCAATCCCAGTTTGATTTCAATTTAAAAATGAAGAAAGAACAAATGATTTTTTAAATTATATGAATTGAACAAAAACTGATGAAGTTAATCCATTGTATCTAACAAATGGTTTAACCTTTGAACAATCACGAAAATTAACATTCACAGATGAAGCTGAAATGGAGGTTGAATAATATGCCTAATTGATGTGCAAACAGAGTAACCATTATTGGTTCTAAGAAAAATTTAAATCAATTAATTAAAGATAGCACAACATCTGAAGGGTTCTTTAAATTTAATTGTTTAATTCCAATTAATGAAAATATCAATCCTGATGACAAAACTAATATTAGTCAAGTTGAGCACCAAATAGATATGTGAGGAACTAAGTGGGATTTGGATGATGAAGAGCATTTACAATTGTCTTTATTTGAAATTGATTCTGACAAAGATCTTGAAACAATTGAATCAATAAGCTTTGGATTCGAAACCGCGTGAACACCACCAACACCAATTTATTCTTTAATGAGAGAAAAATATAATTTGCACATTGTAGCAAGTGCTGTTGATGAAGCTGAAAATTTTATCGCAACTTATCTTGACGGTCAATGAACAGGACATGAAGATGACTGAAATAAATATTATGATCAAATTTGTCCAAAACCACTTGACGACTATGATGACGATGAGCAAACAGAAATTTTGGATAAATTAGATGAATGAATTGAAGAAACTATTGACACTGTTAATTTAGAGAATATTGAAAGAATTACATCTAAATTGCAACAAGAAAACAATGAAATGGAGGTCAATTAAGATGACAAAAATACAACCTAAATACAAACAATTCAATGTGGAAAAAATGATAAAGTTTTCTGACTTTCCTAAAAGAATTAAAAACGCAGAACGAGATTTAAGAATTATTAATGCTATTCAAAAATATGTAAATGATTATATGGATGACACTATTGATGATAACAACAGTACAACCATAAAGACTTTCTCTAAAAATACTGGTGAATTAGTAAATGAAGAAGTAGTAATTGATCCTGGGTATTGGTTATGAGAAATTAATCTAGTATCGATGCAAAATACTTTACCTTGATCTGATCATTGAGATTCTATGACCATGTTTGGCGATTATGTTGAAATTTATCAAGTTCTAGAAGCTGAAGGAGATTGAAATACCCAATTTTTCAGCTTTAATGTTGCTGGTGAATTAGTTGCTCAAAGCGACAATATCACAAACATTTATCGTTCTATGGCTGGTGAAAACGAAAATTCAATATGGAGTTCTTCAGATAATGATATGGAAATGGAGTAATTATGAATAAAAAATTTTATTACACTGAAGTAAGTATAAATGATTTAAAAAAATCAAATTTGTTTTTAAATGTACTTCGTGACGAATTTAATGAAAATAAATTTCAACAAACTTCAGGAAACCATGATGAAGACTACTTAACAACACCTTATTCGTTAGCTTACAGTTCAGAAACAAACGAAGTTGTTTACAATGTTGGGGAATGAGCTGATATGGATTTTATGGATGAAATAAGCAGTCTTGAAAATAATGGTTTTGAAGTTTATCAATTAGAATTTAAAGATTTTGAAAATGAAATTCTAAAAATTCGAAATTATAACGAAATGGAGGCTAAGTAGTATGGGTTTTAAAACACCACAAGACGTGATAAGTAAAATGTCTTCACTTGGAGACAACGATTGAGTAAAACACGATGATAAAGCAGCACACAAAAACAAAGAATGTGCTTCTTGTTTTCTTGATCAATACAATAAAAAAACAGAAAAGAGACAAAACAATGAATAAATATGAAAAAGAAAAATTATATAGCATATTATGTGATGCTAATAAAGCAATCATTGATTTTAAAGATGAATTAGATGAAATGACCCAAGACGATGAGGAATTTACTTATTGCCGAAGAGATTGCGGGGATGAAGAAGCATGTGTTGGGCACGATGAGGAATTTTGTGAAGCATTTTGCGGGTTAGAGGATTGCGACATGCACCAAGATGACGAGGGGGAATTAGAAAATGAATAAAATTAATAAATTCTTGTTAAATACCGAAGCACGACTACAAGATTTAAAAGTATATTTAGAAGATAATCAATCCAAAATTAGAGAAATAAACGAAAACAATCAAAAGATTTTAGCTGAAATTGACGATTTAGAACAAACAAAAAAGTTGTTAGAAGGGGTTGTTGAAAAAGAAGGAAAAGTGGATGAACGTAAACCTGAAACAATTAAATCATTCTTGTTAAAAAACGAAAAACAAATACAAAATTGAAAAATACAATTCAAATGTAATCAGGACAGAATTAGAAACATAAACGAAAGAATTCAAAATGTTTTAGTTGAAATTGACGATTTAGAACAAACAAAAAAGTTGTTAGAAGAGATTGTTGATACAGCTGATGATGGAATGGAAATGGAATAATATGAACACCACCTGAACAAAATTAATTGCAGAACAAGAAAAACCAAAAAATAGAAAAGAGATAAAAATTATGGAAGAATTAGAAGATTTTTTATATGATGCTAAAAGTTCAATTGAAGGTTTTATTGACCTATTAGGACCAGGACAAACACAAACAGGTGATTCAGATACTTCTGCTTGAGTTATATTACAAAACAAAGGCTGAGAGATATTGAATGAAATAAAAATAACCTTGTCTTTATTAGACGATTATGAATATGAATTAGAAGAAGATGAATTAGAAGAAGAGGAATTAGAAAATGAATAATATGAACACCAC